>JAYVFW010000001.1:0-6640 GCA_043772715.1 Phormidesmis sp.
TCAGTTTCTTGACCCTAGTGTGCAGCGTTTTATTTTAGAGGAAGACGGATTGCTGCTGTTATGTTCTGACGGGTTGAGCGATAACGAGTTAGTTGAGCAGTCTTGGCGCGACTATGCAGAACTCGTTTTAAAAGAAAAAGTCTCTTTAGAGGCTGCCGTGCAGTCTTGGATTGATCTGGCAAATCAAAAAAACGGACACGACAACACCTCGATCGTGCTGACCTACTGCCACGTTTCTTCCCCACTGCCAGAGATGCGGCTCCTTGGCGACACGAAGGTTAGTGACTCGCTTGTGCCCTCAAATCTGAGCCTGCCAGAGGTCGATCTGCCAGTTGCCGCGGCTCCTAAACGCAAGAAAGCAAACCCGGTAGGGCTGACCGTCAGAATCATCTTGATGCTGATTTTAAGCGGAGCTGTAGGCGCAGGAATCTGGTACTCGGTTGACCCGGTTGGATTTCAGCAACTGCGCGACTCTATAGAAAATCGGTTCCGCTAATCGATCGGGCTATCAATCAACCTCACCAAACCTTCTCAAGAGTTTTGTCAAACCGTAAGAAGGGGACGCTCTTGTGCAAAGATAAAAAAACTGTCGATAAGCCCAGTCGGGTTTGACTGATCGTGGTGAATGTTCTTGACAACGCAACGCTGAGGATTATGGAAGTTGGTGCTCGTATTCGTGTGATTGAATCTGTCGTTATTTATCATCATCCAGAACACCGGAGCCAACCGCTCGATATTAAGGGGCAAGAAGGAGAAGTGTTGGCGATCGTGACTGAGTGGCGCGGCAGACCTGTCAGTGCTAATTTTCCGATTTTGGTCAAGTTTAGCCCTAAGCTCAAAGTTCACCTTCAAGAGTTTGAGATTGAGGTTTTATAGCGGTTTTAGAGTTCTCGTTTTCGACAAAACCAGCCAAATAAATTGATATCGCCGCGCATTTTTTCAAGTTCGCGGCGATTTTGGGATGCGATCGTGTGATACCAGTTGCTGGCGCGATCGAGGTCTTCTCGATAGTGCGCTTCGTAACCGTCATAGATAAGTTTCCCTGAACCCTCTGCTCAGTTATTTAAGATTGTCTCTTTAATTAATTTTGCAGAGCGTTGATGGTTAGAATCAGTAGATATCGATAGATGAGGGTAGGGATACTCTACCTTTTAGATTAGGGAATTGTTTTTATAGCATCCATGAGTTTTGAAAATGCAGAGAAGCACACATTTACGATCACGACACCGCTTTACTATGTAAACGATTTACCTCACATTGGTAGCGCATATCCGACGATCGCCGCAGATGCGATGGCGCGTTTCCAGCGATTGCAGGGCAAATCTGTGCTGTTTGTAACTGGAAGCGATGAGCATGGGCAAAAAATTCAGCGCACGGCTGAAAGCTTGGGGCGATCGCCCCAAGCACACTGCGATCTGATCGTAGAAGGCTTCAAAAGTCTGTGGGACAAACTCAACATCCGCTACGATCGCTTTATTCGCACTACCGACGATCGCCATGCAGCAATTGTCGAAGAGTTTTTTCAGCGCGTTTGGGAAAGCGGCGATATCTATCTGAGCCAGCAACAAGGTTGGTATTGTGTCGCTTGCGAAGAGTTTAAAGAAGAGCGAGAACTTCTTGACGATCACTATTGCGCGATTCACCCCAACAAGCAAGCCGAGTGGCGTGACGAAGAAAACTATTTCTTTCGCCTCTCAAACTATCAACAAAAGCTCGAACAGCTTTATCAAGACCAGCCCGACTTTATTTTGCCAGCGACTCGTCGCAATGAAGTGCTAAATTTTGTGGGGCAAGGCTTACGAGATTTTTCGATCTCTCGGCGAAACTTAGACTGGGGGTTTCCAGTGCCTGTTGATCCCAAGCAGACGCTCTATGTTTGGTTTGATGCGCTGTTGGGCTATATCACTGCCCTGCTTGATCCCGACGCTGAAGCAACGTTAGACAATGCCCTGTCTAAATGGTGGCCGGTTAACATTCACCTGATTGGCAAAGATATTCTGCGGTTTCATGCCGTTTATTGGCCTGCAATGTTAATGTCGGCAGGGTTGTCTTTGCCCGATCGTGTCTTTGGTCACGGTTTTTTGGTGCGTGATGGTTTGAAAATAGGCAAGAGCACGGGCAACGCTATTGATCCGGTGCCTCTGGTCGATCGCTATGGATCTGATGCCGTTCGTTACTATTTCCTTAAGGAAATCGAGTTTGGCCGAGATGGGGTGTTTGATGAAGTTCGTTTCGTCAATATACTCAACGCTGACTTGGCAAACGATTTAGGTAATTTGCTGAATCGAACGCTAAGAATGGCGCAAAAATACTGTGGAGGTAACGTTCCCGATATTTCTGGTGAAGAGGTTGCGGCTGATAACTTCTTGAAAGCAGTGGGATCAGAGTTAGGGTCTAAAGTGGCTCAAGCCTATGGCGATCTTGCCTTTAGCATCGCTTGTGATGCGATTTTGACTTCTGTCAGAATGGGCAACAAATATATTGACGAGCAAGCGCCCTGGGCACTTTATAAGCAAGGAAAACAAGCGGACGTTGAGCAAGTTCTTTACTCGGTTTTAGAATCGGTTCGATTAGCAGCCTATCTTTTGTCGCCCATTATTCCTAACGTCAGCACGCAAATTTATCAACAGTTAGGCTATTCGGCTGACTTTGGTGACACACGTTTAATGGATGTCTCAACCACCTTTCCAAATCATCAAACGTGGGGGATTCTTTCAGCTAGACAAGTTTTGGGTGAGCCACATCCTGTGTTTCAGAAATTAGAGCTTCCAGAGGAAGGTTCTTCTCAAGAGATCAAGTCATAGTTTTTCTACATTTCATACAGATTAAACATCCATACTTTTCATAAAAAACTGAGGTTAGCAATTGTGTTGAATCATATGAACGAGTCTGAAATAGTGTTTTCACCCGAGCAAGTTCTTGAAAATCGGGGTCGAGTTGCCATTTTTATTGATGGGTCTAACCTCTTTTATGCCGCGCTGCAACTGGGGATCGAAATTGACTATACCAAGCTGCTTTGTCGTTTGACTGCGGGTTCTCGTCTCCTGCGATCGTTCTTCTACACGGGGGTCGATCGCACC
Organism: Phormidesmis sp.; assembly: GCA_043772715.1. Lineage (GTDB taxonomy): Bacteria > Cyanobacteriota > Cyanobacteriia > Leptolyngbyales > Leptolyngbyaceae > Phormidesmis_A. The sequence continues at coordinate 3,081 of JAYVFW010000001.1, forward strand.
AATGAAAAGCAACAGGGCTTTTTGCTGTGGATGCGGCGCAACGGCTATCGAGTCATCTCAAAAGATTTAGTTCAGTTGCCCGATGGCTCCAAGAAAGCAAACTTGGATGTCGAGATCGCCATTGATATGATGTCGCTGGCGGGGTCTTATGATACAGCTGTGCTGGTGAGCGGAGATGGCGATTTAGCTTATGCCGTAAATGCGGTCAGCTATCGCGGGGTGCGCGTTGAGGTGGTCAGTTTGAGGTCGATGACCAGTGATAGTTTGATCAACGTTGCCGATCGTTACGTCGATCTTGACAACATCAAAGAAGACATTCAAAAAACACCGCGCAGCTACACTTACCGTCCGCTGACTGGGGTCGGGATCATGGACGACTCAGACGACGATCACTCAATGTGATTGCGATTGGGTAGACCACCGATGACTCTGTGCAATGACGCAGAGCAGGGGAGTGATGGAATTTCCACACTCCCTTGTTTTTATCTACTGTGTGCTTTGATACGTTTCAAACATCCTTTTAAGTCACCTTGCTGGCTTTCGAGATGATCTCTCCTAAAAAGCGGCTCACAGCTTGGTAGAGTGGCGCGGGCAGATGCTTCTCAAACCATTGCCGCACATAAGCCATTGTCGTCAGATTTAACTTCTGAGTCGTGAAGATCTCTTTGAGTTCTTCTAATCGCTCTAAAGCACGGTCTTTCACGTCAGCAGGCGCATTCTCTTCGACGAGGTTCCACACGTCGCTAAACTTGTTTTGCAAGTTTGCCAAATCGCTCTCTAAAACGATTTCTGACACTGCTTCTGAAGGGACGCTCACAGGGCTTAGACTCGGCGGAAAGACTGTCTTGAAGTAGCCACTATATTTCTCTTCTTTATAGATTTTCTCTAGCAGTTCATAGATCTCTGCGTCGTCTGGAGCAATTTCTAAGGCTTGCTTTAACGCTGCTTTTGCTTCCTCTAAATGTCCTTCGTCTCCAAGTTCTTCGCCATATTCCCACAAGGCTTGGAGAAACCCGTCTTTTGCCCGCACGGGGTCAACGTGGTAAGCCCGCTCATAATATTTTACCGCTTGACTAAAGTTGCGAATCTCCATGACGCATTCTGCAAGATCAAACAGTGCCCCAAAGTGATTGGGGTTTGCCGCCATAATGGGACTGAGCCGCCTGATAATGCTCAGAGTGACTCCAAACGGACGCGCTCTTTTGATTTCTTGATAGAGATGGTCAATTTCGGGATCAAGCCGCTCTAGTTCCCAGACTTCGTGCTGGAGGGCGTGTCGTCTGACCAGCCACCGTCTGACTAGCTCGATCGTCACTCGAAACGTGGCAATTCTGGGTGGAATGCTGGTTCCGGTGGGTCGGTTTGACCCCACAGGTTGCAGAAACTTCCAGTCAGAGAGATGGAACACAGCATTGTGCAGCGGCGGCGTGAGAATGACTCCGCGATCACGCAGCAGCGCTAGTGGCTCTTCTTGGGTGAAACTCAAAATTGACGCATCGTCAGCCTGATCAGCGATCAGTTTTGTCTCAGGAACTTCGGCGGCGGCTGAGAAAACGACTCGCTCTGGAATCGGCAACCCATCCCAAAACCAGGCTAACCCGCCTTCACCGAGTTCGAGGGCTTTTTCAACAATGCTGTCCACGTCGGCGCGAGTCACCTGCCAGCGATTTTCTTCTCTAGCGCGAGAAAACACGGCAAAACAAACCACTTGCGTAAAGTAGGGATGACCTGCCGAGAGTTCTAAAATTGCGTCGATCGCGTCTTGGCTATAGTCCAGCACACCTGCCGCGGGTTTGGTGATCAGCCGTTCTGCACTGCGGCGATCGAGCAACCCAACTTCTTGATTGGGTGCCTCGCGAAATAGGCTCACCAGTTCGGGCAAGTCGTTGAGTTGTCGCCCCACTACTGGAATGATATAGAGATCAGGATGGTGATAGACCTCCGATTGGAGATATTGAAATAAATGTCCGGCGGCAACTTTCAGGCTGTAGAACGCATCAAACTCGTCGAGCAACAGCACTAGATTTTGCACGTTGAGTGCTTGACGCAGTTGCAGGAGGAAGCGATCGACAAAAATCTTAGGATCAGCTTCTAGCTCTGCGATCGCGGGAAGCGCGATCGCCTCCATCAAATTAAAGTGTTCTAGCGAATCTCTCGCGAGTTCGTGCAAAACTTCGCCGAGGGGTTTTTGGCTGTCTCCTTCTAGCGAAAGCGGAACAAACGCAAACTGTTCCAAGTCAACGAAATTGGGAATCTGCGCCAGCACTGATGACTTGCCAATGCGTCGCTGACCGTGCAGCAAAATCACTTGAGAACCCTTGTAGAGGTTGTCTGTCACAAACTGAAACAGGCTCTCGCGTCCAAAAAATAACTTCGGCTCCGTAATCGGACGACCGATAATGTAAGGATTTCTCCGAGCGATCGGAAAAGTCATAGATAAGTTTTAGATATTTGGTTAGATTAACCCTGGATCAATCCCTTCGGCAACGCTGCCGACACCTTTCCCAACCATTCCAGGGTGGATGGCACCTCTTCTCTATGCTGCCACAACCAGCGAATTGCTTTTGTAACATTCTCTGCTTGTTTGTGGCTCATGAGATTGAGAAATCCTTTTTGGCGATCGCGAAGGGTTTCTTCGGTGCTGTTTTCAATCTCCTTGATCACCCACCACTCCATCATTGAAGAGGCAAAATCATAGGACTTTTGGCTGTCCTGCATTCGAGATATTACTACGCCTCGCTCTTCTAAATCGGTCAATTCTCGTTCTTTTTGGCTAAAAACGAGATCGATATCACCTAGATCATAGTGTTTTTTGAGCAGGCGACCTTTTAACCCACAGAGGGCAATCAACATCATCAGCGTTTGCTCGACTTCACTGGCCAGATTCCACATATCTTCAAAATAGTGAACCGTAGTTCGCTGAAAATCTTTCGCAAACGCTTCCGCATTGGGAACGTGACCCGTCCGCAGTTCGCGATAGAGTAAATGTCCGGCATTTTGCAGCAAAGCCGGGTTACCGTCGGCGATCTCCCGAATGCCGTCTCTGAGGGCGGGAGTCATCGGCATACAGCCCAGCAGAGCCGCCACTTCTGTCTCATCAAAGGGCTTAAGCGGCTGAAACAAATAGTGGTTATACCAGGGAGAGCCATCGGGTTTTAATTTGGGCCCAAGTTCGTTAAGCCGTCGCAGTGAAGTGACGACCATTGAGAGAAACTGCCGCTCTCTGGCGTGAGAAGCAATATTTCGGCAGTCGCTTAAGAAAACGGCAATATCACTATCGGCGTATCCTGCTTGAGGGCGCAGTGCTGCATCGTAGTCATCGACCAGCAGCACGAGAAATTTGTTTTGCTTGCCCAGATAGCGCAGCATCGATCGCAGCCCATCTTTTGTCGTGTTGCCCTGATCCAGGAACTTACTCACTTCTGCCTGGAGGTCTAGCTCTTTTTCTAAGGCATCTTTTGTGAGCAGCATGATCTCGCGCCAGAAGTTGACGGCACTGAACGGGGTAATGCTCAAACAACTCAGCAAAACGATGACAGCGCTCGAGGGATCATGTCCTC
>JAYVFW010000002.1:0-2382 GCA_043772715.1 Phormidesmis sp.
TCGGTTTAGCCCTGGGACTTTGTTGCTGGTTGACCTGACGGCTAACAGACAGGTGCAGCGCATTCAGGAAGCAGGACGACCGTTGGTAAGCATTCTGCAAAACTTCTCTCGCCTCCAGGAAAAGTTTAAAAATCAGGAAGACGAGATTGAGCAGTGGAAGCAGTCTCTCACTTACCAGAGTCAAGAATTAAATCGGCGCGAAATGGAGATGGAGACTCGCCGCGAGCAGCTCCAGCAGTTAGAAGAAGATTTTGAGCAGTTAGAGCAGCAGCGTCAGCAGGTTGAGACGACCCGCGATGAAGTTTTGCGTCAGCAGGCAGAGCTAGAGCGAAATCGTCAAGAGCTAGAAGGTGCTTGGGAGCAACTACAAGGGCAGAAACGACAAGTAGACGAGCGGCAGTCTGAGCTGCAACAAGCCTCCGTCTTAGATGATCAGCAAGCCCAAACTATTCAAACGCTCTTGAGTCGGCTGGCTAGCTCATACTTCTTGCCCGAATCCATGCAGGAGCAAGTGAATCAAGCGTCTGAGCTAGCCAATCAGCATCAGGCGATTCTGGGTCAACACTGGCAAAATTTAGACCAGCAGCGGCAGACTTCGCAGCAGACTCAAGCAGAAATCGATCGTCAATCTCAAGATCTCGATCGGCGCTGGCAAGAGTGGCACCAGGCACAAGAAGCTCTAGAACAAGCAAGAGCCGAAGTCAAGCTTCAGCAAGCCGTTCTTCAGACGAAACAAGATTACGCTCAGATGCTGGGGCTGCAAATTCAGCATCATGATGACTTGCGCCAACAGATCGATCGCCTTGCGGAAGGAATGGAGACAAGCGTTAGCTCTGTCAACGTCGAAGCGTTGGAAAAGTTGCCCTTAGATCAACTTCAGAGAGCGATTCAAGAATTTGAGCGTGACCTTGAGATGTCTTCTGGGTTTGTCAACGGGCAAGAAGAAGAGTTGGAGTCTAAGCAGAAAGAGCTTGAGGATCTGAAAGCCAAAATTCAGCAGTCTGGATCAGATCGCAGCGCTCTAGAATCTGAACTCGCCGACGAGCAAGACGCGTATCAATTTCTCAATCAAACTTTGGTCGGTCAGCGCCGCAGTTTGAAAGAAAAAGAAGGCGTTTTGCGTCAGCATCGTTCTGTGTTGGCACGGAGGCAGGGGAGAACTGACCCAGAGGCAAACGATGGCGACACCGATTTGAACCAGGTGTTTATGCAAATCGATGCACTCAGACAGCAGCAAGCAGAAGAGTTGCAAAAGATTGAGGGTGAGATTGAGCAAATTCGCAACCGCATCCAGGAAACTCAAGAGATGGTGCGCGATCGATCGAGTGAGCAAGAAGCCAAACGGAATGAGCTGAAACAACTCGAAGAAACGCTGAAATCTCAAAGAGTCACCACTGCTCAACTTGCGGGTAAAGTCAGCCTTTATCAAGAAATGCTGCAACCTATTCAAGACACGGTGGATAGTTTACGCCATCAGCTTGAAGCAATGCAGGGGACGATCGCGCAAGTCAACGAGGCGAAACATGATCAGAGTGGCGCGATCACTGAAATGCAGCAAATCGTCACCGATTTGACAAGCAAGCCCGAATTTGTAGCGACTTAGGATCGTAGCGTCAAATAACGTCGGCTACTTGCAATGGTAATGGGCACTGCCGTGCCATGCCCGTACGTATAAAGTCTCTATGGGCAACTCAGCTTTTTGGAGGATGATCCCGTTATCCCCAATCACGATAGGATAATGAAGCTAAAAATTTTCCTCATCACCAACTGCTTATGAAGCGCTTTTTGTCTCGCATACTGGCTCTGGTGTTAGTGGTTGCGATCGGGCTTACAGGTTGCTCTTCTGACTCCACAACCGGACTCACCGGAAACTACCGTGAGGATACGCTAGGGGTCATCGGCAATTTGCGATCGGCTTTAGAACTTCCCGCCGACTCTCCTGATAAGGTTGCAGTTCGAGCAGAAGCCCGCAGAAATATTAATGACTTTGCCTCTCGCTATCAGCGCGATCCGGCGATTCTCAAGCTAAATTCATTCACCACGATGCGGACAGCGCTCAATTCGCTGGCGGGGCACTACAGTTCTTACCCTAACCGCCCGGTTCCTGAAAAGCTCAAGACTCGTTTAGAGCAAGAGTTTAAACAGGTTGAGGTTTCCCTGAAACGGGGAGTTTAATCACGCAGCTTTAAAGACTGAGTTCTGGATCTAGAGTTGAGTTGCCCATCTCACGATTCAGAACTCAATTTTGTGTATGGGCATGGCGCTGCAAATAATCAACATTAATGTCATACCAATTTAAACGGTGTAGGTGGCAGATAATTTTTGGAGCATCGTCCCCGTCTAGGTTGCATCCCTGCATCCTCTTCGATCTGCCTTGTTCGC
>JAYVFW010000003.1:0-2381 GCA_043772715.1 Phormidesmis sp.
TCTCTACTACCCGTTGGGAATGCCCGATCGCGAATCAGAATTGCAAATTAAAACCAGAATTTGCGTGCGGGCATGGCACTGCCGTGCCCATTATCTCTGCAAGTAACTGATGTTTCCAATTCACGATCCGCAGCTAGCTCACTGCTTGAGCAGATTGCTGACTAGACGATGCCGCAGACATGGCAGCTTGAGGTTTTTCAGCCGGGTCTACCTGTGACAACTCAATGTGGTTGAGCAGCGTGGTCACAAACGAGAATAGTAAGAATGGTAAAGACAGCACTAACACAAGCCCGACTGTTGCCAGTGCATAGACTGGGCGACTTGCACCCATCATTGCCATTGCCGCCGCTAAACTAATAAAAATTACAATCAGCCAAGCCATGATCTGACCGTAAACATCCCCAAACGAGAGGGTACACACAACTCGATATTTTTGCAGGTTATTCATAGGTTTGCCTCGCAATGGCGGTCTAAGTCTGAGACTTTTTGCAAAAGGGGTCTTGTGCAAAAAGCTTTGTAAACCTCCAGAATAAAGCTGAGATTGCGTACTTTCTCATTTCTGACATCTAAATGCAGAAATTTTTACATCGCTTCATGATCGTTCCCATGCAGCAATGCTGGTGTAGACGGAAAAAGCAACACCGCTTAAGGTATCAAGAACGAACCTTATTCTGCCAACTTGTTTCTACCCATGCCTTTAGAAGAAATTGAAATTCTTTCACCTAGCCAAATCCGCCGCACTCTGACTCGTTTAGCGTCTCAAATCGTCGAAAAATCAGGAGATCTGTCCAAACTCGTTCTGTTGGGAATTTATACTAGAGGAGTTCCTCTAGCTGAAAAATTAGCAGAGCATATTCAAGTGTTAGAAGGGGTGAACGTGGCGATCGGGGCGCTTGACATCACCTTTTATCGAGATGATTTTGACACGATCGGGCTTCGCACCCCCGCTAAAACCAACATCCCGTTTGATCTCTCAGGAAAAACCGTGGTGCTGGTCGATGATGTGATTTATAAAGGGCGAACTATTCGAGCTGCGTTAGATGCCGTCATTGATCATGGCAGACCCGAAGTGATTCGATTAGCGGTGTTGGTTGATCGCGGTCATCGTGAGGTGCCCATTCATCCCGACTTTACGGGCAAAAAGCTGCCGACTGCCAAAGAAGAAAGGGTCAAGGTCTATCTACAAGACATTGACGGACGAGATGGCGTGGAATTAATTAAAGGTTGATCAGCCAGGTTAATACTCATGGATTCTTTTGCAGAAACTCAAACTCGCAAAGCCGATCATCTTCGCATTTGTTTAGATGAAGACGTGCAGTGTCGAGATGTAACGAACGGATTAGAGCGCTATCGATTTATTCACAACTGCCTACCAGACGTTAATCTCAGCGACATTAATCTCAGCACAACATTTTTAGGTAAACCTTTAGGCGCACCGATTCTGATCTCCTCAATGACTGGAGGAACAGAGTTTGCAAAGCTGATCAATTACCGTTTAGCAGAAATTGCTCAACATTACAAACTGGCGATGGGCGTAGGTTCGCAGAGAGTGGCGGTCGAAAATCCTCAAGTGTCAGACACGTTTGCGATTCGGGCGATCGCCCCCAACGCCGTTTTGTTTGCCAACTTGGGTGCCGTTCAGCTTAACTATCACTACGGAATTGACGAATGTCGTCGCGTCGTTGAGTTGCTCGAAGCAGACGCACTGATTTTGCATCTCAATCCCTTACAGGAATGTGTGCAGACGAAAGGCGACACTAATTTTCGCGGTCTGTTAGAAAAAATTGCAGTGCTTTGTGACCAGCTTTCTGTCCCAGTAGTCGTCAAAGAGGTGGGGAATGGCATTTCAGGCGCGATCGCTCAGAAACTGATTGCGGCAGGTGTTGCCGCGATCGACGTGGCTGGGGCAGGCGGCACGTCTTGGGCAAAAGTCGAGAGCGAACGGGCGCAAGATGATAAACAGCGCCGACTGGGGGCAACCTTTGCCGATTGGGGAATTCCGACGGCTGAGTGCATTACCGCGGTGCGATCCATTTCACCGGATATTCCCCTGATTGCTTCTGGAGGATTGCGAAATGGCTTAGAGATCGCCAAGACGATCGCCCTCGGTGCCGACCTCGCGGGGTTAGCCTTTCCTTTTTTGCAAGCGGCTAGCGAGTCTGAAGCAGCGCTTCTTGCGTTAACCGATGGGTTGATATCAGAAATCACAACCGTGCTTTTTTGTACTGGCAATGCAACGCTGTCCGCCTTGAAACGATCGGGTGCCTTGCTCAACTGCCGCTAAGAGGGTGTTTGAAAAGTTTTGAGGAGTCACAATTTATGCCAATCGCCTCACTATGAGGCGGATCATCGCCAGGTAAATGAACGTCTCCGAGGTTTCT
>JAYVFW010000004.1:0-21335 GCA_043772715.1 Phormidesmis sp.
CGAAATTCATCGTCTACCCAGAATTACAGAAGAACTGCTCTACCCGGCGATGGAAGATTTTCGTGTCGATGTGATTGGTGGCAAAGGGCGAAGTGCTCGCACTCAATCGATCAAGCTTGCCCCCTTTACATTGGTTGGGGCAACAACCCGCGTCGGCGCGTTGACTTCGCCCTTGCGCGATCGGTTTGGTCTGATTCAAAAACTTCGCTTTTATGAACTTAACGAATTGAGTCACATCGTGCTCAGGACAGCATCGCTGCTGAATACGCCCATCACCGCCGAGGGTGCGTGTGAGATTGCCCGTCGCTCTCGCGGTACGCCCCGAATTGCCAATCGCCTGCTAAGACGAGTCAGAGACTACGTTCAAGTGAAGGCCTCTGGAGAAGTGACTCAAGAAATCGCGGCAGAGGCGTTAGAGCTGTTCGATGTCGATCCGTGTGGACTTGATTGGACTGATCGCCGTCTCCTGAGCTTTATGATCGAGCGGCACAACGGCGGGCCCGTTGGGCTTGAAACTCTCGCTGCCTCAACTGGGGAAGACTCACAGACGATCGAAGAAGTCTATGAACCCTATCTGATGCAAATTGGCTATCTCAGCCGCACCCCGCGCGGGCGCATCGCAACGGCGGCAGCCTGGAAACACTTGGGCTATCAGCCTCCCGATAGTCAACTCTCGCTCATGTCGTGAATCTGGAGTGGTCGAATGCGTTGCTTGCTGAAATCTTTTCTGGCATTTTTTCTAATCGGGCTGATCGGGCTAGGAAGTCCCGTTTGGGCGGCTGAAGAAATCCCGTCTCAGCCCTCGGTAGGTGATCTGTTTGAGCAGTTAGGAATTCTCAGAGAGCAGGCGTTTGAGGCGACTAACAAAGGCGATTTTGCGGTGGCTGAAGGCTACTGGACTCAGATCATCGATCGCTTCCCAGACAACGCCGCTGCTTGGAGCAATCGCGGCAATGCCAAAGTCAGCCAAAATAAGCTAGACAGCGCGATCGCAGACTTCAACCAAGCGATGGAGCTGGCCCCGACTGCCCCCGATCCCTATCTAAATCGGGGCGCAGCGCTAGAGGGTTTGGGGAAATGGGAAGCGGCGATCGCTGACTATAACCATGTTCTAGAGCTTGAGCCGAACGATCCGGCAGCCTACAACAATCGGGGCAATGCTGAAGCGGGGTTGGGCAACTGGGAATTAGCGATCGCCGATTTTCAAAAAGCTGCCGAACTCGCGCCCCAATATGCCTTTGCCCGTGCCAACTATGCGCTCGCTCAATATCAGATTGGGCAAACTGATGAGGCAGTCCGCACGATGAAGAACTTAGTCCGCAAATATCCCAAGTTTGCTGATATGCGAGCCGCTTTGACTGCCGCACTCTGGGTGCAGGGCAAGCAAGGCGAAGCCGAAAGTCAGTGGGTATCTGCGGTTGGACTTGACCGCCGCTACAAGGATATTCACTGGGTTGAAACCACTCGTCGCTGGCCGCCCAAAATCGCCGCCGCGCTCGACAAATTCTTAAACCTTCAGTAGCGGTTAACGGCCTAGAGCTTTGTCAACTCAAAAACTTTTTCGGGAGTGAGTTCCTGCACGTTGTTTAATACGATCGCCGCGCCCGCTCGAAAAAGCAAGTTGGTATAGGAGTGGATTTGTTCAGAGGTTTGTTGAACGTGAGGTGGTAAAACTCCAACTGCGATCCAGGCTCGATCGGGTTGCAATGTCCGCGATCGAGCGATCGTAACCATATCCGCGACCGTATCTCCGACATAAATCACTGGAGTCATCTGTTTAGGCTCATTCTCAAGCCGTTTCACACTCTCGAACAGTCCGGCAGGGTCAGGCTTGCCTGGAGCGTCCTCCATCGCGATTAAAACAGGAGATTGCAATCCCAATCGCTTCTCTAGCACATAATTTGCGGAGGCTCTCGTCGCCCCACTAAAAAAGCCCCACCGAATTTCTGATTGGGTGAGCGAATCTAGATAGGCAGGTTCTAAAAGCAGCGGCTCATCGCAAATGTAGCCTGTCCAATGTTCAGAATCAGTACCGCGATATTTAGACTGAAAGAATGCGACTAATTCTTGATAGTTCAGATCGATCGCACCGCGTGAAGTTCCCTGTGCCTCAAAATATCGATACACTAGCTCCTGAGATGCCTCCCAGTCGTTGTTCCACGTCCCTTCTGACTTGAGAATATCGATTTCTTGAGAAGTCGGACGATAGGCATTTTGAGTAAACCGTTCTACCGTATCTGCCAAAGCACGACGATAAGAGCCAGCTACATCGCGCACCACGCCATCAATGTCAAATACGACGATCGCCCCCGATCTCTTCAATCCTGCGTCCAGTTCCTGATTCAACACGCCTCTCTCCAAATGATCCAAAATTTAGTCATCTTTCCCATCAATAAGAACAGTACGATAGAATAGCTGATTGTAATCAAGCTTGGGATTGCGCTGGAGGTTTTGGATTTGTCGAAGTTTATTTTAAAGGTTCTCTGGTTAGATGAGAACGTCGCATTAGCAGTCGATCAGGTGGTTGGTAAAGGCACGAGTCCTCTAACTTCTTACTTTTTCTGGCCCCGCAACGATGCCTGGGAACAACTCAAAACTGAGTTAGAGAAGAAACACTGGATTGCTGAGGTCGATCGCGTTGAGTTGCTCAACAAAGCAACTGAAGTGATTAACTACTGGCAAGAAGAGGGCAAACGCCGTCCGATGGCAGAAGCTCAGTTGAAGTTTCCAGAGGTGACGTTCACCGGAAGCGCTTGAGTTCTGCCTCGCGGCACCTGCGTTTTAGATTAGTCGTCTAACTGAAATCAGATTAAACAGCCCCGATCGTGAATTCCACAGGTTGGGGCTTGTTCTATGATTGGAATTAATTGGTTTTTGACTCGAAAATTAGGCAGAATGTAAATAAAATGAGACTTTTATAATGATTTAATAATCTAGTCACAAGTTTTCAAGTCTCCAGTCTGAGAATCCTTTAACGATCGCCATTATTAGGTAGGTAGCTTCATGTCAATGACCATTGCCCCCGATCAGGTAGAGCGGATTGTTTGGAACCAACATCAAGACCCTTTTGAGGTGTTGGGCCCACATCCAGTAGAGCGGGATGGCAAAACGGTCTGGGTCGTGCGAGTTTATCAACCCACGGCTGAGGCTGCCTGGGTCGTCTTGCCCGAACAGCGAGAAGAATATCCGATGCAGTCGGTTTATCATCCTCACTTTTTTGAATGCACGATCGACACGCCAGAACTCAGCAATTATCAGTTGAGAATCAAAGAAGGGGAACACGATCGCGTCATCTACGACCCCTACGCCTTTCGCTCTCCTTTTTTAACGGACTTTGATGTCCATCTGTTTTCTGAAGGCAACCATCACCGCATCTACGAGAAATTGGGTGCCCATGCAGTTGAGGTTGAGAACGTTAAAGGAGTCTATTTTGCAGTTTGGGCACCCAACGCCCGCAGCGTCTCAGCGATCGGTGACTTTAACGACTGGGATGGACGCAAACACCAGATGCGGCGCGGTAAAACTGGAGTATGGGAACTTTTCATTCCAGAATTAGGCGTTGGCACTCACTACAAATACGAAGTTAAAAACCAGGACGGGCATATCTATGAGAAGTCTGATCCTTATGGGTTTCAGCAAGAGCCGCGCCCCAAAACTGCGTCGATCGTCACCGATCTAGATTCCTACACCTGGCAAGACCAAGACTGGATGGAGCGTCGCCGCAACACTGAGCCGTTGATGCATCCCATCTCGGTCTATGAAGTGCATATTGGCTCTTGGCTTCACGCCTCTTCTGCCGAGCCTGCCAAACTTCCCAATGGCGAAACTGAACCTGTCGTGTTGGTTTCAGAACTCAAGCCTGGAGCGCGGTTTCTCACCTATCGAGAACTGGCAGAAAAGCTGATTCCCTATGTCAAAGATCTGGGGTTCACTCATATCGAGCTGATGCCGATCGCCGAGCATCCTTTCGATGGTTCTTGGGGCTATCAAGTTGTCGGTCACTATGCCTGCACGTCTCGCTATGGCACTCCTCAAGACTTCATGTACTTTGTGGATCAGTGTCACGCCAACGACATTGGGGTGATTGTCGATTGGGTTCCGGGTCACTTTCCTAAAGACGGTCACGGTCTGGCCTTTTTTGACGGCTCTCACCTTTATGAACACTCTGACCCTCGCAAAGGCGAACACAAAGAGTGGGGCACGCTCGTTTTTAATTACGCTCGCCACGAAGTTCGCAATTATCTGGTTTCCAATGCGCTCTTCTGGTTCGACAAATATCACATTGACGGAATTCGCGTCGATGCCGTTGCGTCAATGATCTACCTTGACTATTGCCGCGAACCCGGCGAGTGGGTGACGAATCAATATGGTGGTCGAGAAAATATCGAAGCCGCAGACTTTTTGCGTCAGATGAATCACACGATTTTCAGCTATTTTCCGGGGGTGCTGTCGATCGCCGAAGAATCTACGTCTTGGCCGATGGTTTCATGGCCCACCTACGTGGGGGGCTTAGGCTTCAACCTCAAATGGAACATGGGCTGGATGCACGATATGCTCGACTATTTCAGCATGGACCCGTGGTTCCGGCAATTTCATCAAAACAACGTCACATTTAGTATGTGGTATAACCACAGCGAAAACTTTATGCTGGCGCTTTCCCATGACGAAGTTGTGCATGGTAAGAGCAACATCATCGGCAAAATTCCGGGAGACGAATGGCAAAAGTTCGCAAATATGCGCTGTCTTTATGCCTTTATGTTTACTCATCCCGGCAAGAAAACGCTGTTTATGAGTATGGAGTTTGGGCAGTGGAGTGAGTGGAATGTCTGGGGCGACCTAGATTGGCAGCTTTTGCAGTCTGAGCCACACCAAAAGCTCAAGCATTTTATGGAAGCTCTCAACACCACTTATCGCAGTGAATCTGCTCTCTACACTCAAGATTTTGCAGAGCCAGGGTTTGAATGGATTGACTGTAGCGACAATCGGCATAGTGTAGTTGCATTCATTCGTCGGGCTAAAGATTCTGACGAATTTGTGGTTACAGTTTGCAATTTCACCCCACAACCTCATAGTCATTATCGAGTCGGCGTTCCAGAAGCCGGATTCTACACAGAACTCTTAAACAGTGATGCTCGTGAGTATGGCGGCAGCAATATGGGCAATCTGGGAGGAAAATGGACTGAGGAGTGGAGCTATCATGAGCGCCCCTACTCGATCGACCTCTGTTTGCCTCCGATGTCTACGCTAGTTTTGAAGCTCGATCGGGCAAAAACTCAAGCCGCACTCAAAGCACAAGGCTAGTCACAAGGGTTACCCAATCGGCTCGGACGGTTTTCTCCAGTTCGCATGGCTCCAAGTAGCGTTGAGACAATGACGCACCGCTTGATTTGCCCGTTTGGGGCAGAGAGCGTAACCCTTCCGAGCTGCCCATTTACTTCACCGTAATGGTTGAATCGAATTCTGTAGATCTCGTTCGATTTTAGTAAGGTGGTTTCTTCGTTTAGTTGAACGCCTTCACCCAAGCTATCCCACGGCAAATTGTCAGAAGCCTTGAGAGTGACTGAATGGATTGCCCACTCAATTCTGCTACCTTGAGGTCGAAAGTTGACTTCTTGGTCAAGGTGCTTTAATTTTGCAGTAGTTTGCGCTGAACGTAAAACCTCGAAAACCTGACTTTGAGCAGTGTTTAGACGCTGATGGTTGAGAAAGGATACCCAAGAGGGTGCCGCGATCGCAAACAGAATTCCAACAATAATCAGCACAACCAGAAGTTCTATCAGGGTGAAGCCTTTGGGCGATCGAAACCCGAAACCTCTTCCGTAGACTGTCGAATTCTGAATCTTCTGTGCGTCTCTAGCTCTGCTAAAACAATGGTTATGGAAATTCATAGAAAAACTCTAAGCGCTGCAATCGTCTGGCTTAGAGTTCCCAAAAATTATCTTTAGTTTTAATTAGTTGTAGATGCGATCGCTAATTTATTTGTGGACAGTCACCATCTTCTGCCGAAGTCATCGCCCCCAAGAGCGTCGTAACTTTGACACAGCGCCTACTAGGAGCTGCTGCGGTTTGAACCGTGATTGTGTAAGGCGTAGCTCCTATGTTTGGATTGACGTTGCCGTAAGTGTCAAAGATGATCGCGCCGCTATTGGTTGCAGTGCCCTGATCTCGTTTTCCGGCGATCTTAATTGCCCCTGCCTTGATATCACCATTACCCAAAACCTGCCATCTACCGTCTGAAGCAGGAACTTTAGCGATAACCTCACTTGGGGTTAAAGCATTGTCAAGCACAGGAACGACAATTACTCTCGGCTGCTGATCTGTGTTGGTTGTGGTTGTATTGTCAAAGACGATCGCTCGATTGACTTTGGTGCGTTTTGCATCAGCTTGAGCCGATCTCAATATTTCAAACACTTGCCCTCGTGCAGTTGAGAGACGCTGCCGATTGAGAAAGCCAACCCAACTTGGGGCGGCGATCGCAAACAAAATGCCAGCCATAATCATCACAACTAAAGCTTCGATTAAGGTGAAGCCAGCGATCGAGCGGTTTGAACTGATCCTCTTTTTCATGTTCCTTATCCCAGTTGAGGCACGACAGTAGATGGCTAGATTCTCTTGTCTAAAGAGCCGCGCGTCATCACACGGGTTTGCATTGAAATAGGAACATTACTCTTGTCGAGCGGAAGTCCCGGTCTTCCAGCCGCGTTGCCTTGAAGAGAGATAAAAACTTCCTGGTTTAAGTTGCCGTTGCTTTCTGCACCTTTGACACAGACATAAAAGCCTATATCCTTAGTCGAGCTTGGCGTGAGTACGTATCCAGGAGTGACGGGATCTGTGGTTGGAACCGCTGGACAAACCGCATCGGGAGGCGTGACGGATAATTTTGGTTTATCCACAAAATCGACAAGTACTTGAGTATTAGAAGTATTAGACTTTAGCTTTTCTGTGTTGATTCGAGTGTCGTCGCCTTTGGCATCAAGGGGCCAAGTCTTAAAAGAGACATCCCCGCCTGCTGGAAAGAGCCAGCCATCGGTCACGGCTTTGGTATCTGCGCCGTAGGCATATTGGGGAAGTTGATAGCGCTTAATTCTGGCTCTACCGCTCCAGGGTGTGTCCTTTTCCTTTGAGTCTAAGGAATAAACAACCAGCGTATACATTCGACGAGAGACACAGGGAATACCAGCAATCGCAGCGAGCGATGCAGCATTTGGCGCAGTGAATACGGCGGCGTTATCTGTACAAAGCGTGTCAATTTTTAGAGGTAGAGGATCAACACGCCAAAACGCAAGCACTGGAAGATTGTTAGCTGCGGCAGCAGGCAAATACTTAGCTTTATCACTTAAGCCTGGACCGTCATAGACGTAGACAGCTTCACGGAGATCGCGCCCAATATAGTCGAGTGCCATTTGCATTTCGCGCTGGGTGTCGCTGCGGGCAGATTCTCGCTGGCTAGTCTGCAAGAGCTGCACCACCAAAAAGAGCAAAATGCTGGTGATGATGCCGCCAATAAACATTGCGACTAAGAGTTCTATCAGCGTAAACCCCGCTGATTTACGCCTCTTAGAAGATAGACGGAGGCGCTGATTTCCTTGTTTAAACCATTTTCTAGCCATTGTTTTTCAACCTGATTCAAGCCTTTTGATTATGCGTAAACAAGTGATCTAAGAACCTCTAGCACTGTCCCTTACCCGTAGTATCTGAGCAAAGCTTTCTGTAAAGATCTAAGTTTTTGCTAGCGTTGCTGCGAACGATCGTAGAATACTGAACCGCCAGAGGGCGAGTCAGTTGGTTTCCAAGCCCATTAGTGCCCTTTAAGCTAGCTTGCGTTGTCTCAGCTTTGCTGCCTATTAAGTTAGGTTCAGCCACGATCGAGTAAACTCTAACCCCCATCACAAATCCTTCAGGGATAGTAGTGGTGTCCGTAATTGGCTTCCCGTCGCCATCAAGCCCAGTGCTGCGAAAAGTCTGCATCAGAAAGTTAGGCTTGCAGTCGCTAGAATCTTCAGGATTGGGATCGGTGTTGATCTGGATGTATTCGCCAATGGCTGGTGACTCGCCGTTATTTTTAGTGATTTTACAGCTCGGATTTACGGTTACGATGCCACTTTTGGCGCTGGTGGGGGCAGCCACGCTATTGGCAAGGCGAATGTTGTCTGCACCGACAGGAGGTAATAGCTTGAGCGTGGCTTGTCCCTGATCGACGATCGTGCGGACGCGATCGATTTCACCTTGAGCGAGTTGCAAGGCTTGTTCAGCGCGGCGATTTTGAACACGGGTGCCTGTTGCCCAAAAGATCGGGGGGGTGATGCTGACGAGCGTGATGGAGACTACCACGATCGCCACCAACCCTTCGATCAGGGTTAGACCCTGATCCGATCGTCGGCTAGAGGCTGCCATTTTTTGGGTCAACCTCAAGCTGAATCTGAAGGCAAAACCAGGAGCAAACCGTTTTTTTGTGGGTGTTACTGACATATCAGGCTCCTGGTTAGCTGGGACAGTTGACTTTATCGGTATCTTTGGGACCGAAGTTCTTGTCTGTGACGGCTTTGGCGGCTTTGCAAAGCTGATTGATGTAAGGGTCGTTGACAGCGGGTTCGTTGTAGAACTCGTTGCGGTTCTTGCTGGAGGTGACAAACCGAGTGGCAGCAGGACCTGCCGGACTTAATTGCAGACCCACGTCATAGCCCCAAATCCGGGCGGGGGCGACGTAATAGTAGATGTTTTCCTGACTGAGATCGGTATCAGGAATTTCCCAACCTTCTTGTTCATAGGGGGCGGTTCCATAGTTGCTAAAACTAAGCTGTAAAAAGGAACCGCTGAAGTTTAACGGCACACTACCGTTCCATGTCTCAAGGAACCGCGGGAAGTTGTGCAACCCGCCATAAGACTGACCTTTGCGAGATGGAACAATGCCACTCACTACAATTGAGTTGACTCTGGTTTGCTTCGCCGCCATCAGCTTTTTCGATAGGTCACTAAGCGGATAGTAACTGTTACTACCAAACCTAGTTCCATAAAGGACAGGACGAGGTAAGGCAGGCTTTTTAGCCCCTTCAGTGAGACCTTGAGGAGCCTCAATTAGAGGTTGACCTGCACGAGAAATTTTGATGGGTGAGGTGAAGTCAGCCCAGTAGTTCTTTTGGGGGTCATTGTTTCGCTGAGGTAAGGTTGCGTTAGAAGAGTTTTCGCGCACCCAATCCCAACTCACATTTTTGCCCCCTACAGTTGGAGCAGGTAACTCTTTCTGAGAAATGTTGCGGTTGTGGAATGAAGTGTAACCATTGCCCGTGCAGCCAGGACCGAATAGCCCAGATCCATTAGGGTCACCATACTGATCGCGAGACTTCGTTGAACCAAAGTTATCAGGACGAAGGCTGAAGTCAGCGACAGTTGTTTTGCTCAAGTCGGGAGCAACGAAAGTGTCAGCAATGCTGCCATCGCAAAAGTCATTTGAGAGAATGCCAATGCTATCTGCCAAAATTTCGGACGGTCGCCAACGGTCTTTAGCTGAAGCCGAAAAGTTATCGTAGTTAGTTGTTTTGCGTCCGTAAAATTGACTCTCGCTATAAGGGACGTTATCGGGCAACTGTTCGGTAAACTCTTCTAACCGAGCGCCTGCTGTATCTTCTGAGCCACCTTGGTGAAGGTTGAAGTCTCCTTGGATGTAGACAGGCTGATCGGTGAAGAAAGACAACCCACGAATGTTTTTAGCGGCTTCTAAGAGCGAGTCTTTGCGCTTGACTTCGGAGCCGTTGCGTAAGCGGAAGCCATGTACTCGCCGCTCAGGGTCAGGTCGATCGTCTACCGCCTTGATAGAGATGCCACTGGTGAAAGGGGGATCTGTGGGGGCGGCCGGGTTTCTCAAGTCTGTTTCTGTGCCAACCGGACGAGTGATCGCATCTTCCCGAACTGCATCTTCTCGGAAAGCGTAAACGATGCCGCTTTCGGGCAACCAGACATCTGTGCCTGTGGGGACGGCATTGCTGCGGAGCATTCCTAAATCGATGTCAAGTGACCGCATCAGCATCACTTGGCGACCATCAAAGAAGGCACGATCAAGGAATGGAACTGCAATTGGAATATTAGTTTTGCCATCTGAGCCATACGTCATGATGATGTTTGGCGAAACATTAGGTCCACCGCTCACAACCCCACCTGGCGGGCTAGGTTTCGGCGCTGTATGAGGTAGTTTCCAACCGTTAATATCGGTTGGTGAACTATCTATTAACCGAGGAGTGAGGGCAATTTCTGACCCCAGCGAATAGTCATAACCCTCTGGGAAGGGCGTAGTGTCTACATATGGTCTGCTAGCAGGAGTAGCAGTGACAGGCGATTTAGGAATCGATACACTACTAACTCTCTTAAATGTCACACTTCCATTAATGTTGGCATCGGTAACGTAGGTATCTTTGACATAAGGTTCTTCATCGGCTTTGGCTCTGTTGTCGTTGTTTGCAAGAACATCCGCAGGTTTTCCAGAAGGTAGTTGGCTTAGTTGGCTCTTTAACTTAGGACCTGGTTGCCTATGATCGTAGAGCGGAGCCTCTATTAAGTCACCGTACAAATTGTGATCTGTTTCTGGAAAGATGTAGTAGAGGGCAGGAAACTTAGGAAGAACCCATGCTCTATCGGTAGCAACGTATTTAGTTGGGTCTAATTTAGTTGTGTCTAAAGCTCCACAGAGGCGAGAGAGCGCCAATCGATATCCAGTCACAGTTGCTGGTAGAACGGCAGAGTTAAAAGCAAACTCGTCTGGGTCACAAGCAGATGGAAGTGTGTACGGCGTGCTACCTACCTGTCCTACATAAGAGCCAAAGGCAGGCGAAGAACGGAAACCAAATGCCCGATCGCGCCGAATCTGATATTTGAGCATGATTAGCTCTGCCATTTTCACCCTTGGCTCATTCAGCGTCTCGGCTAACGCCGCTTGATAGCTAAGAGTTGGTTTTTCAGCAAGTTTAGTTTGCAAGAGCTTTTGCTTTAGGGCACCAACCCAAGCCTCTGGAGGAACATCTTCATAGTCTCTATCCTTCCTGTCTTTTCCTCCAAGCGTAGGATTATTGGGAGTATAGCGTGTGCTGTTGAGTTGCCCCTTTGGTAAAACCTCTCCATCAACCTCGCTACCGTTCATCAGATCCCGAAGGTCTAGAGCTAACCGTTCTAGAACGTATGTGTTGGTTTTTTCGTCGTAAGCGTCATTGTTTGGGTTGGTGGGATCAAACTTTTGAATTTGGTCGATGTTGTATGCCAAGACTCCGATCGTGCAAGCAGCCGTTTGCAGATAGGTTTTATCAGCAATGCTGAGATTTGCGTAGGTAGTACTCGAATTGAGCTTACCTAACACTCGTCGCAGGTTAGAGAAATTCCCCCACATACTCAGGGCTGGGTAGGGATGAACAAATTTGGTATCGGTTGGCTTGAGTGGAAACACCCCGTCTGGGTCTCCGGCAAAGTTAGCAAGGTTTTGCAGTGCAGTCCGCAATGGGCTGGTAGAAGTATTCATTGCAGTTTCAAAAGCAACCGCAGTGCCACTAGGAGCCGAAAACTCCCAGCCATTGGTGCCTTGACCTGTGAAAAAGTTAGATTGCAACTTTTCCCCCTGATTTGTGGCCGGATTCACCGTTCCCGTCAGCCCGTTAGCAAATAGAGTTTCCTTAAAATTGATCGACTGGTAAAGAGTTGAAAGTGTGCCAGGGTGAACCGTGCTGGCAAGACAAGCCACGGGATAATCTTTGTCTTTAGCCGCGTGATAAATGGCAGTTGTCTGCACCGCGGATAGGTTATCTCTGAGAGTGCGGCGCTGCAAGTCTAGATGCTTTAAATTCTTTGCATCTGCATCTGTTTTACTGATTGGGTAAGGCGCGATCGTAGGAGGATAAAGCGGATCGCCTTCGCGCTCATCGACCACTGGTAATCCAGCCGGGGTTAAGTCAATTGAACCTGGATTGTTTGGGTCAACTTGAGTAATGTACGAGTCGCCATTCGTGTCTCTAGGTGTCACCCAAGTATTGAGATTGCCCAGTTCTAGCCGTTCGCCGACGAGAATTCGCAAGCCGTTAAATCTGGCTCGACGCTCCCAATAGCCGTCTAAACCCACATCAGTTCCATCGGGGGGGCTGCCATCCTTCAAGATCAAACTTGAATTGCCCTCGGCAGGGATGTCTTTACCCATTTCTCCAGATGGCACGGTTCTAGCAGTGTCATTCGTTCCATATTTGGGTTTAGGGCCCCAGCGATCGTCAGCTCGATATAAATCATCAACAAAGGGCTTGTCTTCACCCTTTGAAATCATGCGCTCGGCTAGTCCTGGATCTTTAAGGTTTGTCCAGTCGTCTACTTCTGTTTTAGTTTTGCCTGAGCGATACCGATATTTATCTTCAGTCAGGATGAGCTTTGGGTCGATCGAGACATCAGAAGGACCGATCCCGCCCTTAGTAGAGTCAGTGCCACTATTTAGCTCTACCTTCCTAGGCTTGGTGTCATAGATGTAGATATCAGCTTTACCATTCGTGTTGTCGTCTTTCATCATGCCTGCAACAACCGTGCCCTTAAAGTCAGTCGTATCAGTGACTGTGATTCCAGAGTTGTCGGCAGGGCTGAATAGACAAGATGCAGGAGCGCTAATCAAGTGAGCCGTAAAGCTGTTGTTACCCAGCATCAAGCTGCCTTCAGTGTGCGTTGCCCCGTTCCAGTTAAAGGGTGGAACCGGAAAGACTTCTAAATCATTACGGAACCAGGCTCCCCACTTGTTGCCTCGGTTAAGCTGACGGTCTTGCTGAAACTCTAACGTCACCGCAGTTGAGTTTGCCGCATCTGGGATGACCATCGCATCCACTTGAAAATTCTTCCGAAGAATCGAAGTATTGCCGCCTCGATCTTCAAACCAACCTCCTTCAGCGCCTCCAGCCCCAGAGCCGCATTGAACGGCGCTTGACTCTCTGCTGAGTGGCCCCTGCCGCACCCACAACTTCTCCGCTTTCTGCTTATCTGTCTTTGTCAGTAAAAGTTCTTGAGGGTTTTTCTTCGCCTCTGTAGGGCTGCTAAAAATAACAGAGTAAACGACAGTTGCATCTGATTCGCCATTGCCGTCTGTATCAGTGCGGAATGACCAGGCATTGTCGTCTCTGCCATCTTTATTTAAATCAACTCGCGTTTCGTCGGGCAGCTTATAAGGATCGAACTCTTTGCCATCTTTATCTTTAGCTGGCAACTTTGCAAATGCGGCTCCTGTAGAGTCTTCGCCATCATTTAGCAACATTGACAGCAGACGACCCTCGCTAGGCACACCCCCAGGGTAGCGGTTGTCTTTACTCGCATCAAATAGGAACTCTAGCTTAGAGCGGGCACGATCGATCGCTGGGGTCGCCGCGTTATAAATGATTCGCTGCTGATTTTCCCCGATCACCTGAGCGTTGCGATTATAAGCCCGATAAGTCAGCGCTCCTACCGTGAGCGTGACCACCAAAATCAGCAAAACGGTCGTCGGCAAGACAAAACCAGAGTTGGCAAGTCTATTCCCTCGATTTTTCTTTAATGCGCTTCGGAGCAGCCAATTAACTAGCCCCTTAGTCACAGCTTGGTGAAGCCTTGTAAGGGCGTGGAAGAAACCCTGAATTGCCTTGGCGAGTTTGCGATTTGACATAGCTGCTGTTTTTGCAGAAAAAGTGCGAGTTCAGAAATCCAGTCTTTGATCAATCGAGGGGCGATCGCGGAAAATTCGTATTCACAAGCGGAGAACTTACGTAGCCTTGACTAATCTATGGTCAGGCATTGACCCACCATCTAGTCAACTGATGGTCAGGAAAGTTTATCAAAACTCTATAGAAAACTGGCTTATCTTCTTACTATCTTGATAAATCGAGGCGATCGTCAACCGCGAACCTACGGGCTTAACTGGGCGATCGGTCTAGACCAACTCAGGACAAGTTCTACAGCTTTCGATCATTACGTACGGAAGATTACGGACGCATGGATTTGAACTGGGTGAATGTGACCAACTAGCGGGTTCCACTTTGCAAAGATCATACAAACACTGAGTTTGTTTTTTAAAGTTTCTGTGAGGTTGGATAGACCAATACTACCCACGATGACTAAAAGAGCCATCATTTCCCTAAAAATATTCTAATGGCTGAATTACAAAAGACGTATAAGCATACGTGATGGGCAACTTTTCTTAAACGCTTGCAAATACAGTCCTCACCCTAACCCTCTCCCACAGGAGAGGGAACCAGAGATCGCTTGAAAGCCTCTCTCGTGCGGGAGAGGAGTTGGGGTAAGGGTTCTTAGGGGTACATCGCGTAAACACAGCAAAACTGGGGTAATCACACATCAATCACCCCAGCCGCAGTAAAACAGTTTATTTTTTATAGCCGACTTAAATCAAGTCCGACTTCTTTAGCAAAAGCACTCAGGCTCTTCAGTTCTAGGGTTTTGATCGCCTTGGTAGAAAGCCGCAACTTTACCCAGCGCTTGCCTTCTGCCCACCAAACTCGCTTCCACTGCAAATTGACTTCTTGCAATTTTTTGGTGCGACGGTGAGAGTGGGAGACGGCCATGCCGTTGTTTGCCTTTTTTCCCGTCAGTTGACATTTACGTGACATATTAGCGTCTCCGAATTCTTTGATGCGATTTCATACAGTCCTTTATTGTATACACACTGGGCGCTATTCAAGAAGAAAAACTAAGACACTGCCGCAGTGAGGGCGCGATCGACCGATTGCAGCGCCTGATCAACCTCTTGACTCGTAACAATCAACGGCGGCACAAAGCGCAACACTTTCGGGCCCGCAGGCACCAACAGAACGCCTTCAGCCATTGCCGATTTGACGATATCACCCGAAGTGAGCGCCACATCCGCCACTAGCTCCATGCCGTTGATCAAGCCCCATCCGCGCACCTCAGCCACCAGCATCGGAAATTTTTCGGCGAGTTTTTGCAGACCTGCCCGCAGTTGTTCGCCGCGATCGCGCACGTTTTCTAGAATATTGTCTTGCTCTAACGTGTGGCAAACCGCTAAAGCCACCGCACAAGCAAAGGGGTTGCCGCCAAACGTGCTGGCGTGATCCCCAGGTTTAAAAACGTTGCAGAACGACTTGCAGAGCAGTGCCCCGATCGGAATGCCGCCCCCCAACCCTTTGGCGGAGGTAAAGACATCCGGCTCAATGCCCAAATTCTCGTAGCCCCAGAAGTGACCCGTCCGACCCATGCCCACCTGCACTTCATCCATCATCAAAAGAATGCCAGTTTCGTCACAAATCTCGCGAACGCGCTTGAAGTAAGCCAGATCTCCTGGACGCACGCCGCCTTCCCCCTGAAGACCTTCTAGCAAAATGGCGGCGACTTGACGCTGATCGCGATCGAGATCCGCGATCGTGGCTTCTAGCGCTGCAATGTCGTTGTAGGGCACATAGTGAAAGCCAGAAACCAACGGCGTAAAGCCCTGATGATATTTGGGCTGTCCAGTTGCGGTGATGGTCGCGAGGGTGCGTCCGTGAAAGCTGGCGTGAGCCGTTAAAATGATTGGGTTCTCAATGTCGAGGACGGTGTGGGCATACTTTCGGGCTAGCTTGATTGCGCCTTCATTCGCCTCTGCGCCAGAGTTGCAGAAAAAAGCGCGATCGGCGCAAGAATGCTCGACCAGCCACTTTGCCAGTTCACCCTGTTGAGGAATGTAGTAGAGGTTAGAGACGTGGTGTAAGGTTTGAATTTGCTGAGTCACCGCCGCCACCATTGCTGGGTGAGCATGACCCAGGGTGCAAGTCGCGATTCCGGCAACAAAATCGAGGTATTCGCGACCCTGATCATCCCACACTCGACAGCCTGACCCTCGCTCTAACGTTAAGGGAAAACGCCCGTAGGTGGTCATCACATAATCATCAAACTCAGCCGGGGTGTAGGGTGCGGCGAGTGGAGCAATGGTGGCGGGGCTAACGAGGGTTTCTGGACTCACAGATTTAATCCTTAAACGCGAGGTGTAATTGGGTCAAGACGGGGAGCGTGATCTGAGTTCTCACTTAACGTCAGTTCGACGAGTTTTTTCGCTTCGTTGTCAGCGGCTTCTGCCCCCTAAATCCCCCATTCTGGGGGACTTTGAACCGGAGATTTTAGCTTAAAGTCCCCCAGAATGGGGGATTTAGGTAGCTCTCCGAATTCATAATCGGAGCGAACCGCTGCTGTCGAACTGACGTTCACTTAATAGAACCTCTGCTCAGTTTAGTTGAAGAAACTAAGAAGCGGGGCATGGTTTGTGGGGAATTGATGACGTTCGAGGAGCTGCGGAGTGATGATAAAAATATTTGCGTTGGTGGGGGCCGATCAGGGGCAATTTGCCGAACTGGTAACCGTTTTAATTGTTTTGCTGTTGGTGGCGACGATCGTGGCGCTGCTATCCCGGCGATTGCGGGTGCCTTACGTGAGCGGACTCGTTCTAGCAGGATTGGCGATCTCAGAAGTGCTGCCACGTCGGATCGGGCTAGATTCTTCGCTGATCATTAATTTGTTTCTGCCGATTCTGTTATTTGAGGCTGCGATTAATACAGATATCAGCCGATTACGAAGCACTCTCAAGCCGATTTTGCTGTTAGCAGGTCCTGGAGTTGTGATCTCTTGCGGTGTGACGGCACTCTGTCTAAAGTTTGGGCTGGGTTTAGCTTGGGTGCCAGCGTTATTGGTCGGCGTGATTTTGGCGATTACAGACACGGTTTCTGTGATTGCCATCTTTAAAGAAATCTCGGTTCCGTCGCGGCTGATCACGATCGTCGAAGGAGAAAGCCTTTTTAATGACGGGATCGCATTGGTGCTGTTTGGACTGATTCTCAAGTTTTATAGCACTGGATCAGTCACGGTGGGCGCAGGCTTAAAGGAACTAGTGATCGTGATTGTGGGCGGTCTAATCGTGGGGTTGGTGTTGGGCTATTTGGGGATCGGGCTGTATGTCCGCTCAGAAGATGACCCTCTCAGCAGTATCTTGCTGACTGTTGCGATCGCCCTGAGTGCCTTTCAGATTGGTCAATTTTTGGGAGTTTCAGGAGTCGTTGCAGTTGTGGTTGCGGGTTTAGTGATTGGCAATTTAGAACTTTCTCGCAGTGTCTCCGCCTCCAGCCGCATCACCGTTTTGAGCTTTTGGGAATATGCAGGATTTGGCGTAAACACGTTTATCTTTTTGCTGATTGGCCTAGAGATCAATCTCTCGACCCTAGGAAAAACACTGCCTGCGGTTTTACTGGCAGTTTTGGCTTATCAAACGGGGCGGTTTCTCTCGGTTTATCCTTTACTTGCAGTCGTGGGCAAGTTCGATCGCACCATTCCTTTGCGGTGGCAGCACGTGCTCTTTTTGGGCAACATCAAAGGGTCGCTGTCAATGGCGCTGGCCTTGAGTTTGCCTACCAGTTTGGCGGGGCGAGAAGAACTGATTGCGATCGTGTTTGGCACCGTGCTGTTATCCCTCGTCGGTCAAGGAGTCAGTTTGCCCTGGCTGGTCGGACGGTTGAATCTGTCTCACACTTCAGAATCGCAGCAGTGGATCGAAGGATTGCAATCGCAATTGATGACGGCGAAAGCGGCGCAAGATGAACTCGACGCGCTGCTAAAAGGAGGCGTTTTGCCCAAATCGATTTATGAAGAGATGCGATCGAGCTATCAAATTCGGGTTGCGTCTGCGGAGCGATCGCTGCGAGACTTTTATAATCGCCGCTCAGACAAACAGACCAGCATCAACCATTCTCACTTTGGAGCCGTGCGTCGCCGATTGCTGCTAGCCGAAAAAAATGCCCTCAACGATGCCCTGCGTAAGCGAATTTTGTCTGAGGAAGTGGTGAGGTCGCGACTGAAAGCGATCGACGAGCGGCTATTGGGACTGGAAGACGATTAATCAAGCGTGAATTCGATGAAGCTTTTCGCTACGGTTGCAAATCCGGGCAGCCCCAAAGTCCCCCAATTCTGGGGGACTTTGAACCTAAATTCCGAGCTTGAAGTCCCCCAGAATTGGGGGATTTAGGGGGCTGAAGCGCTGAAGAACGAAGCGAAAGAACTCATCGAACTGATGTTAATCAAACACACTTTTGAATGAAATCAATCATCTGATGCATGACTCCTGGCTTTGTGGCGATTAGCACCGTCGATTCTGGCTCTAAAACTGTGCTGCCGTTGGGGATCGCTAGATCCATATGAGCGTGAGGCTGATAGCCGATAATCAGCGAACCGCTAGGAAACTTGGGATCTTGAGCCACTTCGGCGACACTTCGCCCCACAACATTGCAGTTTGCAGAAATTGATAGCTTGACAACTTCAATTTGCCCTTGCTCAAAATGCATCATTGACTCAACTTCGGGATATTCAATGACGTTGACCATCGTGGAAACAGCAAGCTCGATCGAGTTGGTCACATGAGTCGCACCCGCAAATCGATAGGGTTCAGCAAAATCTCGATGCCGCATCCGCACGGCAATATGCGGCACTCCATAATGATGGGCAAGCGTCACCATTGCCAGGTTTAGCGCGTCATCTCGCAACACCGCAGCAAACGCATCTGCCTTCCGAATTCCGGCTTCTAAGAGAATTTCGGTGCTGACGGCGCTGCCTTCAAAGGCGATCACTCCTAACCGTTCGCGAGCATAGCGACAGGCAACAGGGCTAATGTCGATGATCGCAACGGTGTGCCCTAAATCGACTAATCGCTGTGCCAAACTGAGTCCGACTAGTCCTGCACCCCCAATCAATACATACATGACTATCTCCCCTAAAACTCTTCTCTAATTCAACTTCAGGGCGCTTGCCGGAACGTCTTCCCAGGAATTGACCGTGCGAATGCGGGCAACCCAGCCTTCTGACTTTTGAAGGGCGGTGAGATTTTCTTCAAAGGATGCGTGACATTCTTGTGCCTGAGTTTCGTCACAGCAGGCGATGCAGGCATAGAGAAGCCCAGAGGGATCGACTTGTTCATTGACCCAAATAGCCACGATCGTTGCCTCGCTTTCCGTTAGATCTCTGCTCTCGTTTTACAAGACTGGGGACACTTTGCCAATAGCCACAGTATTTTAATTATTCTGCTTCTGCGCCATCGCGGTCAAAGCATCACCTGTGACTCGACACGTCCGCCAATCGGGAAGAACGGTCGCTCCCATGCGCTGATAGAATCCGATCGCAGGTTCGTTCCAATCTAAAACGCTCCACTCTAAGCGCCCACAGCCACGATCGACCACTAGTTGAGCTAGATAAGTCAGCAGCGCTTTGCCAATGCCCTGATCTCGACATTCAGGCAAAACGAACAAGTCTTCTAGATAGATGCCTGGTTTTGTCAGAAACGTCGAGTAATTGTGAAAGAAAAGTGCAAAACCAATGATCTGTTCTGCATGGTTGGCGACGATCGCTTCTATATAAGGTCGAGTACCAAACAAATGATCGGCAAGCTGCTCTGGGGTTCCTGTAACGGCATCTGATAACTTCTCGTAGTCAGCCAACGCTTTAATCAAAGAAAATAGCGCAGGAACATCAGCAGGCGTTGCAGATCGAATTGTGAGTGGAGAATTCATGGCAAAATTTGGACTTCAGACTTTAGATTCTAGATTGAACTTCTACCCAAAACCCAAAACCCAAAGTCCAAATTGATTGGATTGCAAAGTTTTGTCTAGCCCAACCAGCCTTTGAGTCGCTCTGCGATTTGAGGTCGCCGCAGCTTCCGCATCGCCTTGCTTTGAATTTGTCGCACCCGTTCGCGAGACAAGTTAAAGATGCCGCCGACTTCTTCTAAGGTGCAGGGCTTGCTAGTCGTCAGACCATAGCGCAAAGAAATGATGTCTTTCTCGCGCTGAGTCAGCACATTTCCCAAAACCTCCCAGATTTCTTGACGCAGCATGGTTTCGGTCATCTGCGATTCGGGTGATTGGGTGTCTCCGTCTTCTAGCAAGTCCATGAGTTCCGTGTCTTCGCCCTTGCCGACTCGGTGATTGAGCGACAGGGATTGACGACGCACCTGCTGAAGATGCTGTAGCTGCTCGACGTTCAGTTCTAGCGACTCTGCGAGTTCTGCCTCGGTCGGATTGCGGTTTAGCTCTCGCTTGAGATCGCGGTGTGCTTTCTTGAGCTTATTGAGCTTTTCAACAATGTGAATTGGGAGACGAATCGTACGGGCATCGTTGGCGATCGTGCGCGTGATTCCTTGCCGAATCCACCAATAAGCATAAGTCGAGAATTTGTATCCCTTATCGGGATCAAACTTTTCAGTGGCTCGGTTTAGCCCCAGCGCTCCTTCTTGAATCAGATCCAAAAACGGTACGCCGCGATTGAGATAACGCTTGGCGATCGAAACCACGAGCCGCAGGTTCGATCGAATCATCTTCCGCTTGGCAACTCGGCTGCGGTGGAGGCGATGTTCTAATTGACGCTCATTCAGCCCGATTTTTGCCGCTAGCTCAATTTTGGTGGGAATGCGCCCCAACTCTTGATAAACCTGGCGGTGCAGTTCCTCCATTTCGACTAGATATTGCACTCGTCGAGCCAGTTCTACTTCCTCATCAGGCTTGAGGAGCGGGTAACGCGCCATTTCTTTAAAGAATGCTCCGACCGCATCATCGGCGATCGTTTTGCTATAGCCTGCCGATCGTGCCGTGGCGATCTGATCGACTTCAGCCTCATCTATAGACTGCTCGACATCGACCATTTCGGCGGCGACATCTTCCAGTCCTTCGAGATCAGGTTCTTCTAGCTCAATAATGGGGGCACCCGCCAAATCAGCGTCAGGAGCTACTTGCAGGGAGTCAACTGAATCTAAATCAGCAACGTCTATTGCAAAATCTAATTCATGATCGGAGAGAATTCCTGTGTTAGAACTCTTGCTTTGTTCGTTCATATGAATACAGTATCGAGGTAGTTTTACTCAACGCGGCTGAAGGAGAACGCTCAACGAAAATCACAGAGATTTTATGATTTTCACGAGCAGAATTAGAGATGACTACAGAACCTGTGGTTGCCTAGTCAGAAGTCGTTCAGGTCGGTTGACCTATCGTTATGAAAGAAAAATACTTTAAATTTAGACCTTGATAAAGTCGGTCTTTAATGACCTCCCAATAGAGTATTTTTGACAGGTTTTTATGGGTGATTTGATTGCAGACCGATCAGCCTACTGGAAATCAATAACCTCATTCAAATTGAAGAATTCTGCTGTTAGAAAATCTTCAATAGCTCCGATCGGTAAAAGCAGTTCCGCGTAGCTCTGAGTTTAATAGACCTCCTGCACGAATCCGGAAACGCCCCCCAACCCCCAAAATTGGGGGACTTTGAACTCC
The DNA here is from genome assembly GCA_043772715.1 of Phormidesmis sp. Classification (GTDB taxonomy): domain Bacteria; phylum Cyanobacteriota; class Cyanobacteriia; order Leptolyngbyales; family Leptolyngbyaceae; genus Phormidesmis_A. The sequence continues at coordinate 21,279 of JAYVFW010000004.1, forward strand.
GGTTCCCCCAGAATTGGGGGTTAGGGGGCGAGATCTCAGGGTAGTTACGTCGAGAAT
>JAYVFW010000005.1:0-2379 GCA_043772715.1 Phormidesmis sp.
GTCGAGCAACCAATCGAGCGTCGTGAAATCGAACTGATTTTCGACTGGCTCAAGCTCATTCCAGTAGCTGCATAGCCGGATGTAGTCAAACCCCAGCGAGCAAATGTGGCGGAAGGCTTTTTGGAAATCTAATTCGAGGTAGCGGCACTGGAGTTCGCTGAAGGTCGTTCCCAGATAAATAGGTCGTCTATAGTCCCTTGTAAGATAAGAATGAGGTAGTTGAGCGAGGGAACTGGCTTGGGTTTGGTCAGCACTCAATGCTATCAGAGCAGAAACGCTTGATCCGAGAAGACGCGTAAACTGTCTACGGGTAAGGCGGGGATAAAGAACAGAGCTATTTTTTTCAATTCGCTTCATCTTCGGCGTATCAAACGTCAATTTCAGAAGAGTTGTTACAATTTTAGATGCTTAAACCCTGTGCAGGTCTTAAGTTTTAAATGGTTTGACCTTAAGAATGACTTTTGATCTTATGCAGCGTTCCTGCTTCCTGATTTTGACAACAGCACTCAATTTGATAGCGCTCAAGTTGCCTGCGGTTGCACAGCCTCCGACTGCTGCTCTTGAATCGCCCAATGAGTTACGCCAACAAATTCAGCAATTGCAACAACGCTTGCAGGACTGGGCACAACTGGAGGTTTATCGCTCAGCTAATGCCTCTCTCGCGCCTCTCGCAATGAGCAAGAACCGAGTTGTGTTCTTCGGCGATTCCATCACCAACTTCTGGAATCTATCTGCCTATTTTCCAGGGCAGCCTTATATTAACCGAGGCATCTCTGGACAAACTACACCCCAGATGTTGATCCGATTTCGCTCCGATGTAGTCGCCCTCAAGCCACGAGTCGTCATCATTCTGGGAGGAACGAATGACATTGCAGGCAATACGGGTCCCATGACCTTAGACCAAATTGAAGACAACTATGCGTCTATCGCAGAGTTAGCGAAAGCCCACCAGATTCGAGTGGTGTTTGCGTCGATACTCCCGATTCACGACTACAGCGCAACTAAGGTCTCGGATGGACGACCCCTAGCTAAAATTGAGTCCTTGAATCAATGGCTCAAAGGGTAACTGCACAGCGAATAATTGCCTCTATCTTGACTACTACAGCCACATACTGGATGACCGAGGAATGCTGAGAGCAGAGTTATCGGACGATGGGCTGCACCTGAATGCCAACGGATATAACATCATGGCTCGGCTAGCAGCGAGAGCTATTCAGCAAGCACTGAGACAACCAGGACTCTAAAGGGCATGGTGATGCAGGCGAGTGGGACTTTACGTGCTTGTTGTAACAACGTACCACCCTCCTATCGGAGCTTCTCTAACTATGACCACCCGATTTCTGTCTAAGATCGCCGCTCTCGCCGCTCCTGTCACGCTCGGTGCGAATTTGATTTCAGGGGGGTCTGCACAAGCAGCCATCTTCGACTACCAATCCTGGGGTTCTTTGCATAATCCCCCGAAAAGGTATATTCCAGAACGAGATATGCGAGTCTCGCGTCAAGAATAGATCCTCTCTTTTTCCGTATTCAAGCAGTGACTGCATGACCAAAGAACCCCATACCAGGAGCTCTGTAGCTTCATAAAGTCTAAGACTTTCTGAGAAGGGCTATCTGAGACATGGGTTGAGACACACCGATCGCGATGTCTCGAAAGGTATGCTTTCTGAGACAGCCCTGGGTGAACAGAGCAATGCCGCCGCAATCACCATGCTGACAGGCGAGAGTGCAGCAAATCGCAGAAGCCTCGATATAAGAGCGCTTTGACAGCTCTTAGCTTACGGAGAATCACAATAGACTTAACGTCTCAAAGTGGACTATACCTTTTTGAGGGGTTATCAAAGAACCCCTACTGCCTTCGGTTTTTTCACTAGAAACTTGCTTTCTACAGCGACCTCTTCGCTTAGCATTCAACTAGTCATATCTCTTAGGGTCTTTCTTCTGCTTCTTTGTTTCATCCGATTGTGCTTTTGGTTTTTTGACTTCTTTGTTGCTCTTTTTCTCTTTTGACATAACCATTCCTGAGCGAAGCTTTTCTTATACAAACCATTATCAGCTCAATTGCGCTGGTTGGGGGCAGTTTGCCCGACCACACTACATTCTGTAATCAAAATCACGCCTGCGATCAGAAGAGGCGCTTTGTTTCATAATGGTGAAGGTAATGAGCATAGTGGCTCACGGCACGCTCGTTACCTTCACCCTAGGAACGCCAGACCAGAGTTTCGTACTCACTCGCAAAACTATTGACCCCTAAGAGCGGTATTGTCAACTTAACCGTTCAAGGGCTTGTTTATTGAGAAGTTGTCTGATTTTCAAAGGCTGAAAGACGCATTTCTCCGTGACTATGAGTGTGCCCATTCTCAATAACCAGCTCGCAATCCA
>JAYVFW010000006.1:0-2375 GCA_043772715.1 Phormidesmis sp.
GTTAAACCGCGATAATGACTTGGGGGGATTTTTGGATTCCTCAAATGCTGACATTGCTTAGACGGGGCGATCGCTGATAATAAGACTAAACCGCGCCAGGGAATTCCATGAACATGACCGGTATCACCGCGCAACAGTTAGAAGCCATCATGCCCGATGCCAGTAAACTCTTGAGCGACGAGCCAGAAATGGAAAGTTCGTTACACTACACCCAACTGGCGCTTTTAGTTGCCTGTCTCGAATTTTTGTGGAGAACCCGCAACGATTTCTTTATCGGGGCAAATCTGACTGTCTACTTCAGCCGTCAACAACTGCGAAACCGCGACTTTCGCGGGCCTGATTTCTTCCTAGTCAAGCAAACGCAGAAGATCCCTCGCAACTCTTGGGTCACTTGGGAAGAAGACGGCAAATATCCCAATCTGATTATTGAACTGCTCTCAACTTCCACCGCTGACACAGACCGTACCCTCAAAAGAAACCTCTATCAAGACCGCTTTCGGACTCCAGAATATTTCTGGTTTTCCCCAGACACATTAGAGTTTGAAGGATTTCGTTTAGTTGGGCATCAATATGAGCCGATCGCTGCCACTGCAAACGGTTGGCGCTGGAGTGAAGAACTAGAGCTTTCCTTGGGAATTGAAAACAAACAGCTTCGCTACTTCACAAGGGATGGAGATTTAGTTCCAACACCCGATGAAGCCGCGATTAAAGAACGTCAACGTGCAGATCAACTGGCTGAACGTGCAGACCAACTGGCTGAATATCTCCGATCGCTTGGCATTGATCCCAACACCATTAACTAGCTGCTGATTTGTCGCCCGTGATTTCTCTTTGTTGTTGATATTGTTCTTTGAATTTGCGCTGTTGTTGATTGTGATCGACGATCGCAGCCGGGTAACCACAGCGATCGCGATCGTATTGCGAAATCTCTCCCGTAATCAAATCTTTAGTGTCAACACCGCGTAATTCTGGCAACCATTCACGAATATAGTCTGCCTCCGCATCAAACTTTTTTGCCTGACTGGCAGGATTGAAGATTCGCAATGGCTTAGGGTCCATGCCGCTCGACGCACTCCACTGCCAGCCGCCATTATTAGCAGACAGATCGCCATCGTAGAGTTTTTGCATAAAATACTTCTCGCCTAATCGGAAATCGACGAGCAGATCTTTGGTTAAGAAACTGGCAACAATCATCCGGCAACGATTGTGCATCCAGGCAGTTTCGTTCATTTGACGCATCGCAGCATCGACGATCGGATACCCTGTCCGCCCCTCACACCACGCCTGAAAATACTCCTCGTTGTTCTCCCACGGAAAGGTTTTGAGAACTTTGCGATATGCTCCTTCTGCCAACTCTGGGAAGAAATACATCACATGCTGATAAAATTCTCGCCACGCCAACTCTTGCCGCCACGTTTGAATGCTGGCTTGAGTTTCATCACTGCGGCTCTGCTCTAATGCCGTCACCGTTGCTGCCCAAACCGATCGCACGCCAATCACTCCAAACTTAAGCGCCGCACTCAGCCGCGATGTCCCCGGATTTGCCGGAAAGTTTCGCTGTTCTTGATAGGCATTGATTGCCGCGTCACAAAATTCTGCTAACCGCGCTTGGGCAGCTTGTTCGCCCGGTTCCAGCATTAAAGGATCGTCCCACACAAAGCCCAAATCTTTTGCCGTGGGAAGGGCGATCGCGCCCGCAGATTTTGCTTTTTCTGCCTCGGCTTCAGTCAGCCCTTCTGCCCCCAGAAAATCGGGCATCGGTTCTGCTTTGGGCTTGCTGACCCAATTCCGCCAAAACGGAGAATAAACCGTGTAAGGCGAACCCGAACCCGATTTGATTTCTTCTGGAGAATGCAGTAGCTGATCCCAGGAGGTTTTGACCTCAATTCCGGCTTGGTTGAGAGCGGCGATCATTGCCCGATCTCGCTCTTGAGAATACGGCTCAACATCCCAGTTCCAAAAAACAGCTTTGGCGTTTAATGCCTTGGCTAAGTTGGGAACTGCCACTCGTGGATCGGCGTTGAGAATCAGTAATTGGCTTCCCGCTTCTGCATAGCGCTGCTGGAGCGATCGCAAACTCTCAATCATATAAGTGACTCGCGCAGGCGCAATGTCATCTCGTTGCAAAAGATTGGGATCGAGACAAAAAACGCCGACCACTTTGGGCGATCGTTGACGCGCGATCGCCAGTCCCACATTATCGGCAGTTCGCAGATCTCGACGGTGCAAAAATAAAATCAGATCAGACATAGAAATTCAGTAGAGAGCGAATGGTTACACTAGTAGTCGGCGGCTTAAATAAGCCTAGGATCTTAAGCCGCTAATGGTTTACCTTTATAAGTCCACTTAAAGGGCTTCGCCAGGGTTCGATTAAA
>JAYVFW010000007.1:0-6609 GCA_043772715.1 Phormidesmis sp.
ACGACTTTTTCTCGAAAGCTAGTGGGATACGCCTGCATTTCTTCTATTGACACGGACTACTTACTGTACTACATATAATTGAAAACCGCTGTAAGTGCCGGAGCCGAACCCGATAAATGTTATTACATTCAAAACGAACCACTGGTGAGAGGTCGGACTGTTGATCTAGAAACCGATCCACCTCCTGATTTGGTCGTCGAGATCGATATCACTCCCACAGATATCGACAAAAAAGCGCTCTACGAACAAATGGGCGTGCCTGAATTTTGGCACTACGACGGTAGCGTGATCACGCTATATCTGCTTCAAGACCACCAATATCAAGAAGTGCAAACCAGTCCCACATTTCCTTGGGTGCAGAAAGAGACGCTCTATCAGTTTTTGAAAGACTGCAACGAACAAGGCGAAACCCAGGCGAAACAGAACCTTCGGGACTGGGCGCGAGAACAGTTTCAGCTATTGGGGATGAATGGCTAACCCGGTTTCAAAATTGAAGAGATGAATTTTTTCAAGGGCGATCGCTAACCAAAGTTCCTCACCAAGTTTCACGGGTTGATCAGGTTCTACTCTCGCTTGCAGCATCTCACCCGCCAAACTCACCGCTAAAAATGTTTCATTTCCCAGCGCTTCGACTAGCTCGACCTGCACACGCAGATTTTTAGAATCCGCCACATCAACCCTCAAATGTTCGGGACGAATGCCTAACAAAACGGTATCGCCATCATAAGCTTGCAGAACTGAAGCCCAGCGATCGGGCAGGGTCAAGCGAAACTGAGGATGACTCAGACCCAACGGACTTTTCACCTGGACGGGCAAAAAATTCATCGGCGGCGAACCAATAAACTCCGCAACAAAACGATTTGTCGGATAGTTATAGAGTTCGAGCGGTGTGGCGAGTTGTTGAATTTGTCCAGCGTTCATCACAGCAATGCGATCGCCCATCGTCATCGCTTCCGTTTGATCGTGCGTGACATAAATCGTAGTCGTGCCCAACTGACGCTGAAGTTTGACAATTTGAGCGCGAGTTTCTGCCCGCAGCTTGGCATCGAGATTTGAGAGCGGCTCATCCATCAAAAACACTTGTGGGTTGCGCGCCATTGCTCGCCCTAACGCGACTCGTTGCTTCTGTCCACCCGAAAGCTGTTTGGGCAATCGTTCTAGAAGCGGTTCTATTTGCAGCATTTGAGCCACAGTGCGAACTCGACGATCGACCGATCGCTCTCGATCGGACTGATAGCGCAATTTCTTCGGCAATTTGCGAGTCGCGCCGACTAAAAGATTTTGACTCCAATCAGGAAGCGATGTTTCAGACTGATCTTGACTGGCAAAAGTCGTGCGTCTCAGCCCAAACGCCAAGTTGTCATACACCGTCATGTGAGGATAGAGGGCGTAATTTTGAAACACCATCGCGATATCACGTTCTTTGGGTGGCAGATCATTGACCACGCGATCGCCCACTCGAATCGTGCCTGCTGTCAGTTCCTCCAATCCTGCAATCAGTCGCAGCAGCGTGCTTTTGCCACAGCCAGACGGACCGACCAGCACCATAAATTCGCCGTCTTGCACGGTCAAATTAATCGATCGCAAAACAGCAGAAGTGGTTTGAGATTTGAGATTTGAGGGTTTCTCTAATTCGGCACTCAAAACTAAACTAGAGGGTTCCTGTCTCGTTTCTTTTTGGAAGCTTTTATAGATGTTTTCGAGTTCAACCTGAGCCACGATCGTTCTACACCTCTAATCGTAGGTGTTCACAGCTTATCGGTTTAATACGCGCTCAGTCAATGAAGTTTTAAGCTCGATAAACGGCTTCTGCCACCTGTGCTAATCGCTGCATGGCGGTTTCAAGATCGCGATCGCTGCCCGTTAAACTGATGCGTAAACACTGCTGTTTGTGTGCCCAATCTTCGCGCAGCCCCGGAAAAAACGTGCTGCCCGGAACCACAATCACGTCAACATCTTTAAGCTTTTGATAAAACTCGCAGTCGGTAATCGGCAAATCTTGTAGCCATAGCCACGCAAAGATCGCTCCTTCGCCTCGGTGCAAAAACCAGGGCAAATCGGACGGCATTTCACGATCGAGCGTTGCCTCCACGATCGCGATTTTCTGCTGATAAAACGGACGAATCACCGTCTCAGAAATCTCTGCCAATCGACCCGACCGGATGGCACGAGCGGCGATCGCTTGCCCATATCTCGGCGAGTGAATGCACAGATTGGTCTGAAAACATTCCAACACATGAACGAGCGATTCGTCGCCGATCGCAATGCCAATTCGCTCTCCGGGCAATCCAGCTTTTGACAAACTCATGCAGTGCAGCACGTTGCCCCCAAATCGGGGAGTCATCTCAGTAAAATTAAGGGCTGGAAATGGGGGAGCATAAGCAGAATCAATCAACACAGGCACATCATGAGCCGCTGCCAGCGTGACAATCTTGCTGACTTCATCGTCATTCAAAACGTTGCCAGTCGGATTGCAAGGACGCGAAAAAATCACACAGCCCGTCGTTTCAGTAATCTGCAATTGACTAAAATCAGGACGATATTTAAAACGGTGAGCTGCCTGATCGATTTCAAGTTCTGGCTTGTAGGCAATCAGAGCTTCAGGAGTCAACGTCACCCCGCCATAGCCTGTGTAGTCTGGGCTAAGGGGCAAAACAATTTGGCGTAACGATCCGGTTGCAGTGTAGCCACCGAAAGCATTAGCCGCGTAAAAATAGAGACTTTGACTGCCAGGTGTGATCAAAACATTGCGATCGGTCAGGTTTAACCCATATCGCTGGTTAAAATCTTCAACGATCGCATCGATTAAGGGTTGATAGCCTTGACTTGCTCCATAACGACCGACAACCTCGCCATAATCAGGGCTTGCCAGCAGATCGGCAGTGCAGTCGCGCCAGAGTTGCTCGACTTCCGGCAAAATCACCGGATTTCCGGCACTGAGATTAATAAACGCGCGATCGCCGCCCGATCGTAACGTTTCAATAATGTCTTTCATGATCGCCCGCACCCCAGATAGGCGAGACATTTCCACACCAAGTTGACTGAGGGCAGGGTTCATGGCAATAGGTGATCGTTGAAACAGCGCTTTGATGCTAGCCGATAGCTGTCATCGATCGCTAGTACTTTATCAAAGTTAAATCGATCGCAAAGTTTGCTGTTTTAAGACCAAAAAGATAAAGTTTCTTAAAGGGTCAAGTAACAAATCTTTTACATAAAACTATTCAGTTTGTAATCTAGATGTCCTCTTAGAACAAAAAATATATTTACGATGTGACCAGTATGTGTATGGATTCTTTTGCAACGCTCAAAAATCCCCACTCTTTGCTCTACGTTCGGACTATCAATCTCATGACAATCTACGTTGGCAACCTATCTTACCAAGCGACCGTCGATGACTTGCAAACTACATTTGCCGAATATGGCACGGTTAAGCGCGTCGTCTTACCCACCGATCGCGAACCCGGACGAATGCGAGGCTTTGCTTTTGTAGAAATGACCGAAGACGCACAAGAAGACGCTGCAATCACTGAGTTAGATGGCGCAGAATGGATGGGGCGACAACTGCGAGTCAATAAAGCAAAACCCAAAGAAGAAAGCCGAGGGGGAACGGGACGGGGATAAACCCACACCCTTAGAAATGTGAATTAATTTACGTACGGGCGTGGCACGACCGTGCCCATTATCTTTGCAAATAGCCAACTTTAATAATTCACAATTTTTAATAGTGAAAGGTTCTTGCTAGAGCCATTGTCTCTTAGCAAGAACCTTTTCAATCTAGCCACCATCACACAGTTTACGAGTCAGGGTTGATGCCAGTTTAAGCAGCACGACGAGTAAACAGACCCCATAAAAAGATAGCGATAATCGCCCCTAAGACTGCAACAAAGATTCCAGGAATGCTTAAGCCAGGTGCTGTTAGAGCTAATGTTCCAGTTTGTAGAATGCTAAATAGACTGCCTCCCACAAATGCGCCAACAATCCCTAAAACCATGGTTGCAAGAATGCCGCCACCCTGATCGCCAGGGTAGATAGCCTTTGCGATCGCACCCGCAATCAGTCCTAAAATCACCCAAGCAATAATGTTCATATCGTTTTTCTCCTAAAAGCTTTCTGTCTACAAAATTAGAATATCAAAGAAGATAAATTAAACCTATCTATCAGAGGAGATAATTGAACTAATCATCAGGAATAGACCAATTTTGTGAGAGTCTAATCACGTTTCAAGAGAAGAAGCCATTGCTAAAAATCTCTCAAGCAGCGTTATTTCCAGAGGCTAGAGTTTAGAGTTTTAAGCTGACTTATCGTTTTTGCTTTCCAAAATTTTCCTAACGCCACAGTCCAAAGTGCATAATATAGGCTGAGTCTTGCGATGATCTTGACGCGCAGGCGCGAGACTCTTGGCAGACTTTTTGACTGAGGTTAACGGTAATGTTTAATTGCCCAGCCCTCAAACCTGGTGTTTTGGAGAGTCGATGTCCGGGTACATCTTAATTTTTGCAGTGCTAATTTTGGGAGGCGTGATTGCGACGGTTGGCGATCGCATTGGCACCCGCGTGGGCAAAGCCCGCCTCAGTTTATTCAATATGCGTCCGCGTCGCACGGCGGTCTTAGTCACCATTCTCACCGGGACGCTGATTTCTGCCTCGACGCTAGGCATCTTGCTGGCAACTAGTGAACAGCTCAGAATTGGCATCTTGCAGCTAGGACAACTTCAGAAAAAAATCGCTGGATTTCGAGTAACCCTCAGCAAAACAACTCAAGAATTACAAAATACAACTCAGCAAAAAGGTCAGGTTGAAGCCGAACTGAGCAAAACAAAATCAGAACAGGCGAGAGTTGAAGCCCAGCTAAATCGCACCAATCAATATTTAAAGCAGGCAACCGATCGTCAGGCTAGAACCGATGCTCAACTGCAACTGGCAGAAGCTCAACGCGATCGCGTGCGTCTGCAACTCGGCACGGTTTCTCAACAGGCAACCAGTCTGCGGTCAGAGATTAATCAACTGCAATCAGAACGACAGGTTTTAGTGGCCGAGCGCAACCAGGTGCAGGCGCAGATTGCTCAACGAGATGCAGAAATCACAAAACGCACTCGGTTGATTGAGCAGCGTGACCTTGACATTGCTAACCGCGACACGGTAATCGCCCAGCGAGAACAGCGACTGAAAGCACTTGAAGAGCAGCGAGCATTTTTGGCGCAAGAAGTGCAGCGATCGGATGAAGAAGCTCGACTAGTGCGCCTAGGCATTCTTGGCGTTGAGCGCAATCAGGTGTTAGCATCTGCGGTCGTGAGAATTGTCAACCCGCAGATGGCAAATAAAGCAGTCGATCAACTCTTACGAGAAGCCAATCGAGTGGCGCTGCAACGGGTGCAGCCGATCGGGGCAAAACCCACCGATCAGATTGTGCAAATCACCAAACCCGAAGTTCAACAACTGACTGAGCAGATTGATGATGGTCAAGATTATGTGGTGCGAATCCTGTCTGCTGCAAATTATGTTAAAGGCGAAAAAACGCCGATCGCTATCTTTGCCGATGCAGTTCGCAATCAAGTGCTATTTTTAGCGGGAGACGTGATCGCAGCCAAGTCGATCGACCCTGCAAAACTTTCTGACATTGAGTTAAGCCAAAGCATCAGTCAATTGATTGATGCGTCTAAGTTTCGGGCCCGTCGCGCTGGAGTGCTTACCGACTCAGTGCAGATTGAAGGAGTGCAGTCGTTGCAGTCTTGGACGGGTTTTGCCGAAAAACTGCGCCAGTTTCAGACTCCGGTTGAGGTTAGAGTGGTAGCCTCAGAAGTTACTTCCACGGTCGGGCCGCTCAAAATCGAGTTGGTGGCAGTGCAGAATGGACAAGTAGTCTTGAGAACTTCTTGACGAGTGAGAATGATAGGGTGGGCGATGAGATGCACGGGAGAGGAGATCGATGATTGCAGATGCCACCTTTCTTGATCAGCCAGTGATTTTGGGGTTTGATCCAGGAAGCCATAAGTGCGGTTTGGCGGTAATGGGGGTCGATCGGCGGTTGTATTATCACCAGGTTGTAACCGCAGAGGCGACGATCGCGACGATTCAAACATTGCGCCAGCAGTTTCCAGTGTCGCTGCTGGTGATGGGCGACCAAACTGCGTCTAAATCTTGGAAGCAGTCACTTGAGAAAGCGTTAGCTGACCCCCTGCGGGTAGTGAGCGTTGATGAACGACACAGTAGCTTAGAGGCGCGCGATCGCTATTGGCAAATGTATCCTCCCAAAGGGCTGATTCGCTTGATTCCGCAAGGCATGAGAACGCCGCCACGGGCGATCGATGACATTGTGGCAATTCTGTTAATTGAACGATACTTAGAGCGATTGGTCAGCTAGAGAAATGTTTAAACAAACGTCAGTTCGATGAGTTTTTTCGCTTCGTTCTTCAGCACTTCAGCCCCCTAAATCCCCCAAAATGGGGGACTTCAAGCCCAGAATTTAGGTTCAAAGTCCCCCATTTTGGGGGACTTTGAATTAGGAAATGTTGCAGGGCTATTTCATTCTAATTGAGTGACTGATAGGGTAGTTAGGTCATCTACTAAACTCTGACACCCGATGTCTCCCCTTGCCATTGTCGAAGTCTTT
>JAYVFW010000008.1:0-6606 GCA_043772715.1 Phormidesmis sp.
TCGAACTTGTGCTTGTTTGTTCTAATCAGCACCCTATCGGTTCGATAGCTTTTCTGTCTACCACCTCCACCAAAAATTGTCCGAAGTATTGTTATAAAACTATCTTTTGAGATTTTTGTTGGAACGTGCTTTAATCTGACTTCATCTAAGCTTCATGAAAAAATTCCTGATTGGGATAATTAGGAGCGATCGAGAAGGCAACAGCAACTGATTGCCAAAACAAATATGAACTAGGAAACCCGATCGCCGAGAAGGGGCTTTGCTGACTGGCGCTAGAAATGTTGGGGTGATGAATGCAGCAGGTCTTGGGGCAAAAGCTGCAAACGGTTCAACAATAGGCGTTCTACCGGGAAATAACACTAATGATATTTCTGAAGGTGTTGATGTTGCTATTATCACTAGCATGGGCAATGCTCGAAATAATATTGATGTCCTCTCCTCCGACTGTTAATAATCCAAACGAAGCAATTAAAATTGTCGAACAAATTTTATGCTGAATAAAAATTAGCATAGAGACGTTCTTGAACTTGAGGGGCTAGAGATGGAGAAAACGTTAATCGATATCTCAAAAGCACCGAGGATCATCGTGCTTTGCGAGGTAGAAAGCCTGAAAAACTAGGGTTTCTGCACTCAATGTTGGAAGCTTTTACGGCGTTGCTGAATCGAAGTATGAATCTGTCTATCGAGGCTGAATCCTTTCGCCCCCCAAATCCCCCAATTTTGAGGGACTTTAAGATTCTGGTTCCCTTCAAACTTGGGGGCTAGAGGGGCAATTCATATTTGCATTTAGCAACGCCGCTTTTGCCCTCAGAAGATCTTCTCTGCGGAACCGCCTAACTTCAGTTTTCAAAGTGCGTTGCCTTCCGGCGACTGGGTGTTTTAAGCGGTTGATTACCCTTTATACTAGAACAAGTGTACCATATCTCGGCGGCGGTTAAAACCACCTGTTAGCTTTTCATCCTTGATCTGAAGCGACAAGGCATTCAACTATTCCTGTAAAATAAGGTCACCCTTTTGGATGAGTGTTGATTTATGAATTTCTCAGACCTAGACGAGATCGAGCAGTTAACGCAATCACTTTTAGAAAACGCCCAAGTAGAACTCAAAGAGCACCAAATTCAGAAAGAGCGAGACAGTAAAATTCAGGAAGCCGCAGACGCTCTGACCATTCGCTTAACCCCCCTACTTGCCCAAATAGAATCCTCAATTGCTGAATATGAAGCCAATCAGATCGGTGACAGCCTAAACCGCAAAAAGCTAGAGCAACAGGCAGATAGCCTTCGTCAGCAGCTTCAAGATGTAGAACTCAATGCCGAAAAGCTCGTAGACGCAGAGCTTCTGCGCCAAGAAGAGCAGTTGATCGCACAGCAAGAAACTCAAGCTATCACGAGGTGGCGCACCCAATTAAAAGCCGACTTACTCGATCTGATTCACGACCAAAATGATTTCTACAATGCGACAGATACAGCCATTGCCATTAAAGGCTTTATGGAAGACCTCAAAGCCATTGGCGCGTTAGGAGAAGTCGTCGATGCGCTGATGGCGCAAATCAATGCCTACGATCGCAAAGCTAGTGAAAATGCGCTTCCTACCGCCCGATTGCGTGGCACCTATGAGCAAACCCTCACCTTTATTGCAGAACAGGCGCAGCGAAACCGACTCAACTTTGAGGGGCGCACGACTTCCTTTACGCCCCGCCGCACTCAATCTTCTAGCCGCCCTGAAAGCTATTCTGACCTCGACGGCAAAGTCGTGATCGTCGGTGGGCACGATCGCCTCGAAACCGCCATCCGCAATCGATTTCGTGGCGCTGGTGTTGAGCTAATCTGGGCAACGACACAAACCGGACCTCAGATTTGGGCGCAGGCAGAGCAGCAAATTTTAGATGCAGATCTAGTGGTCGTGCTGACAGGATATGCTTCGCACCGACACACCGAAGGGATTATCAAAGCGACCAAGCAGTGCGGCAAAACCCCCACCTACGTCAACACGACTGGCATGACTCGACTGATCGAAGCGATCGTAGTAGGCCTCAAGTCTCAGGTGCTTTCTCGACAACTCAAAAAGCCTAGAACTGCTTAGGATCGTGGATTAAATCATATCGGTTACTTGCAACGCCAATGGGCACGGCAGTGCCATGCCCCTACTTTATGGTCGATCGCCCTATGCCTCGCTTGAGCCACATTTTTATCTATCCCATTAAATCGTTAGATGGCGTTTCGGTCACTCAGACCAAGATTTTGTCAGGTGGGGCACTGGCGCACGATCGTGAGTTTGCGATCGTGGATCAGCAGGGAAAATGGGTGAATGGTAAACGCACGGCAGCCGTTCATCAGGTGCGATCTCAGTTTCATCTCAACGCTAGAGTGGTGACGCTTTCAGTTCAAGGCAAAAATCCGGTGAGCTTTCATTTAGATCATGCACGAACCGCGATCGCGACCTGGTTGAGCGATTTTTTTGGCTTTGCGGTTGAGTTTCAGCAAAATACAGTGACTGGGTTTCCAGACGATCCGATTTCACCTGGGCCGACGCTGATCAGCACTGCCTCGATCGAGCAGGTTGCCTCCTGGTTTCCTGACGTTTCGGTTGAGGAGATGCGAACCCGCTTTCGCACCAATTTAGAGATTACCGACGTGCCTGCTTTTTGGGAAGATCGTCTGTATTCTGACGATCAGCCGATCGAGTTTCAGCTAGGAGAGGTGCTGATTCAGGGTGTCAATCCTTGTCAACGCTGTGTGGTGCCGACTCGTGACGCGATATCTGGAGCGACTACGGCTCAGTTTCAAAAAACTTTTGTTGTCAAGCGCAAAGCAGAATTGCCAACTTGGGCACCTGCTTCGCGCTTTAACCACTTCTATCATTTAGCGGTCAACACTCGCATTGCTTCGTCTGAAGCTGGCAAAAGCTTGCGGGTAGGCGATGCGATCGAGACTTTGCTCATCGATTAGCTATTTAAGTTAAAAAACGGATAGGCGGATAAATCTTGGGTTCATCCGCCTACCTGTTATGTTCGATTTGAAATGTAAAGCTGTCTCAAAGCCTACATACTGGTTGCCTTGGTCGATTTAGCTCCCATCCCCAGCACGGCTTGACGCATAAACTCTACCCGTTGCTCAAAGCTCAGTTGAGTGATCAGATCAGAAAACTCCCCCGCTTCTGATGGCGGTTGATAATCAGACGGCACTTGAATGATCGTTTCGTTTTCCATGCCTTGACCCAGCAGCAACCACACTTCTAGCCGCGCACTCGGACTCAGGGCACTATAGCCCCGACCAAACTTATTATCTGCGCCAGTGAGAATATCGCGTTGTGCTTGCAGTTGCTCTTCTGGAGCTAAAGCCGCGATATTGTTGTAATAAGCATGAGCCAGCGTGTCGGCGGTTTGTGGTGGAGCAGGCGTTAATTCATCTTTGATGTCTAGATAGCCATACCACAACAGAGCTAGTTGGGTATCAACATCGTAACGGCTAAACTTGCCCAAGGCTTGCTTAACAGAGTCGTCAGGGGTATAGGTCATAAAAGTCTCCATGCAGATTCAAAAAGTGTCGGGTTTTTAATTCCCTGCCTCAAGGTAACGAGCGACTCAGCGTAAATAACCCTGCAAAAGATAGATACGCTACAAAAAGTCGATTCGAGGCGCTGTGAATGACGATATGGCGCTTGATATCAGCGATACAAGCTTTTGGGTAGCTTTAAATAGCGATCGCTACTTGGCTACTATTTCACATCCTCTAAATCTGCATCTACCAGTGTTGGGATTTTGTACCTAATTTCTGGTTTTAATACTGGTGGATAGTTCTGCTGGAGAAAGAAGCAGCGCTAGAGAAGCAAGTATTATGGCGATCGCTTCGTGAAGCAGAGCTACTGCTTTCCGCCTGAAGTTCCGGGAGGAGCAATCTTGGCATCAGATCACTAGAGAGTTTTGCGATGTGATCACAACCTCTAAACCCGTATGCTTAAATTTGTTGAATCAAGAAGCAAAGACTTATAGATATTGCCTCTGAAGTCGATGTCGTAGACCTGTAGTTCATCGGCTTCTAGGTCGATCGTGAAAATCACTCTGACTTTCCCCACTCGCATTCTAAAGAATCCTTTCCAGTCTCCCTTGAGGCTCTTGATATCTAATTCATTAAAGGGAATGATTCCTTCTGTTTCGATTGATTGAAGGAGATGGGCGAGTCTGTCCTTGAGCTTCTCGGTTTCTTTGGGTGACAGTTTCTCTAAAAACTTAAGGAATGCTTTATTGAGGAGGAGTTCCATGCTTCACCCAGTCAGTCATGTTGATAAACTCTGTGTCTTTGTGGTCGGCGGGTGAACCCAACTTTGCTTGGATCTCTTGCATTTCTTTATCGCTGACATAGGGGATGAGAACTTGACACAGTTTCAGACGTTCTTCTCGAAGCACTTCCCGCAGACTGTCTTTAATAAGTTGTTTGAGTTGATTTGCTTCCACAGGATGACCTCCGATCGCAAGTTTTTTCAAGCCGTACAGCCTTAGTCTATCTTTAGTGCTGTATGAGCGCGCAAATCTAGCGGAAACTGTGAGCGTCCCTCAATCCGGTGCGTCTTGCAGGTTTTTGGGGAAGCGATCGCCCGTGCAAAAACCTCGATCGTTCGTGCAAAAACCTCGATCGTTCGTGCAAAAACCTCGATCGTTCCTATAAAAACCATGACTGTTCCTATAAAAACCATGACTGTTCGTGCAAAAACCTCGATCGTTTCTGCAAAAAGCTCGATCGTCCGTGCAAAAACCTCGATCGTTCTCATAAATTGCTCGATCGTTGGACGGTTGACCCCGATCGCTCATCCTTCATCGTGCGTCTTACCCATCATTTGCCGCAAATATTCCAAACTCTGCCGCATCATCGCTGTATGGGGATGCTGATGTCCCAAAAGTTGCTGATATCGTTCTAACGCTTGCACCAACAATGGCTCTGCGTCTGTCAATCGCCCCTGATTGGCGTACAGCACTGCCAAATTGTTGAGGCTGGTTGCCACATCGGGATGGCTCTCTCCTAAGAGCGATCGGGTTAATTGCAAGGCTTGGAGATAGAGCGGTTCTGCCTCCTCGTAGCGTCCTTGGGACTCATAGAGTCCTGCCAAATTGTTGAGGCTGGTTGCCACAGAGGGATGGCTCTCTCCTAAGAGCGATCGCCATAATTGCAAGGCTTGGAGATAGAGCGGTTCTGCCTCCTCGTAGCGTCCTTGAGCGCGATAGAGTCCTGCCAAATTGTTGAGGCTGGTTGCCACATCGGGATGGCTTTCTCCTAAGAGCGATCGCCATAATTCCAAGGCTTGAAGATAGAGGGGTTCGGCTTGCTCGTAGCGTCCTTGTGACTCATAGAGTGCTGCCAAATTGTTCAGGCTGGTTGCCACATCGGGATGCTGCTCTCCGAGGAGCGATCGTCTTAATTGCAGGGCTTGGAGAAAGAGGGGTTCGGCTTGCTCGTAGAGTCCTTGCTGAGACAGGTAATATCCTGCTCGATTTAGCAGTAGTGCCCAATCTGTAGTTTCCAAAGTCTCGTCTAACTGTCGCGCTGCCACTGTCTGCACATGGGGCACCAACCGCCCACACACCGCCCAATTTTCAAACTTCTCAACATCAGGAAACACCGCATTCAGTCCAGCAATTGCCCGCAGCATCCAGTCCTGTCGCTCCGTCGCCGTCAAGCCATGCCACACCACCGCCTGCACCATCCGATGAATGCTGTAGCTTGCCGTCTCCCGATCCCGCTCAATCAGCGAAAAATCCGCCAACGCCGCCAACTGCTCCGCTAGATCCAACTCATCCGTAGAGTCCGTCAGCCCAAATTTCTCAGCACAGACCAACAACAACTGTTCATCAATCTCATCTCCCGCCAACACCGCACTCAGCCGCAAAATCGGCACCGAAGCAGGCGACCTTTGTTCCACCTGTTCAAAATTCAACAGCCAGGTTGTCGCCACCGATGTCGGATACTCCCCTGTCTCAGGCTTGCCCCGCTCCAACAACTCCAACCGCCGCCGCTGATAATGCCGCCAATACACCGCAAACGACACCTGCATCTGTTGCAGATATGCCCCTGCCTGCTCTAGCGCCAACGGCAACCCCGCCAACTCTTGCGCCAGCGCTGCCAATGCCGCCAACTCAGCCGCATCCAGAGACACCCGATCGCACCGCTCCTGCAAAAACTCGATCGACTCTTGTTGTGAGAATGCTTTTAGCTCGATCGGTGCCTTAATCCCCAAACTCACAAACCGCTTTGCCCGCGATGTCAACAACACCCGCCCCTGTGGATTTTTGGGCATCCAGGGTTTCAGTAATTTTGGGTCATCTGCGTTATCAAAAATCAGCAGCCAGAGATCGTGGGTCTCCAGCCACTTCCGCGCCGAGATCGCCAAATCATCTAACTTGCCCTCTCCCAAATCGAGCGATCGCGCAAGCTCCGCCAGCCCCGTCACGATGTTTAATTCGGTGTCTGCCCGCACCCAAAACGCCCACTCATAGATCGACTCATCGTAGAAATAGCGATAGGCATACTCGATCGCCGTTTGCGTTTTGCCAATGCCGCCCAAGCCTGCGATCGCTGCCGACTGACTCAAGGCCGCCACCTTTTCACCCTTCAG
>JAYVFW010000009.1:0-2374 GCA_043772715.1 Phormidesmis sp.
CAAATAATCCAGCAGAGACGCAGGTTTTGAAAAGGCGAGTCCCAAAAAGCGACGCATTCCTTCGATCGCGTGTCCCTGTTCAAATCGTTCCTGATCTTCGGGAGAGAGATAAGACTCGACTTGCTCAGAGGTGAGATGGGATTGAATGATCGGGCTAAAGCTCGTAGGAGTCAGCACTAAGCGATCGATGCGATCGAGCGATCGTTGCGTAGACGGATCAAACTCGCGAATCTGATCTAATTCATCGCCAAATAGCTCCAGTCGCACGGGCAACTCAGCCGCAACGGGAAACACATCGATAATGTCTCCGCGACGGCTCCACTGTCCCTCTGTCTCGACCAGATTGACGCGACCGTAGCCTAGCCGCGCCAGTTCGTTACTGAGCGTATTCAGGTTTAACTCTTTGCCGCGATCGAGCGACAAACAGTAGGGCGTAAAGGCATCAACAGGCGGCAGGTGAGCTTGCAGAGCGCGTTCGGTGGCGACGATCGCCAAGGAGGAAGGCTTTTCGGTGCCATCCGTCTTCACCAAGTCTGCCAAAACCTGCAACTGTCCCCAATTCATCTCCGCTTCGGGGTCAAACGATTCGTAGGGCGACGTTTCAGACGTGGGATAAAAATGAACGGTTTGCCAGCCCATCGCTTCGAGTTGAGCGCTCCAGCGTCCGGCTTCTTCTAACGTCGCCGTGACGACCAGCAGAGGACGAGTTTGAGCTTGTGCCAGCGTAGAGGCAACCAAGCCCTTGGGCAACCGTGCTAGCCCACTCAGTCGCAAAAATTGCTGCTGACCCAGTTTGTTGAGCAGTTCAGCCGTGAGGGGCAATCGTCCGAGGGCACGAGTAATCGAAGAAAACGCCATTGTTTAAGCGAGGGGGTTGCAGTTTAGCTATCTTTACATTTTATCGAGCGATCGCGGGATTAGATGAGTCGAGGGCGAACGGTAAAACTCAGATACACTAAAGCAGTCCGCACCATCCCTGCCAAATCTACAGGCAGCGCCAGGAATGCCTCCCACCGTCGAACTTCTGATTATCTTGCTCTTAACGATCGCCAACGGCCTGTTTGTGATGTCAGAAATGGCGATCGTATCTGCCCGAAAAGTGCGTCTCCAACAGATGGTCAATCAAGGAGACGCGAGAGCCAAAGCAGCGCTCGATCTGGCAAACGCACCAAATAACTTTTTGGCGATCGGGCAAGTTGCGATCACGCTGATTGCCATTATCTCTGGGGCATTTGGTGAGGCTGCCATCTCGCGCAGAGTCGAGCCTGTTTTAGAATCGATTCCGTTTCTGCGCCCTTACAGTCAGCCGCTTTCGTTTGTGATCTCGGTGATTTGTCTAGCTTATCTAACGCTGATTATTGGTGAATTGGTGCCTAAACGATTGGCGCTCAACTATCCCGAACGGGTGTCGTCAATGGTAGCGATCCCGATGAGTTTGCTGGCGAGAGTGGCTTCTCCGATCGTCTTCTTGCTGGGTGTCTCAACCGATGTCGTGCTGCGGATCTTAGGCATTCGTCCATCGGGTGAGCCGACCGTGACTGAAGAAGAAATTCGCGTCATGATCGAGCAGGGCACCGAAGCGGGGATGTTTGAGCAGGCAGAAGAAGACATCATGAAACGGGTGTTTCGGCTGGGCGATCGCCGCGTCAGTTCTCTAATGACTCCTCGCCTAGAAATTGTCTGGCTCGACCTAGAAGACTCGCTTGACGAAAACCGCCGCACGATGATGGAGAGTTCTCACTCTCGCTTCCCCGTTTGTCATGGCGGACTCGATAATCTGCTGGGAGTCGTGCAGGTTTATGATCTGCTGGTTAAAACGTTGGCGGGTCAGCCGATCGATTTCACCAGTTCGCTACATACGCCTGTGTTTGTGCCCGAAAGCACTCGGGCGCTGAAGGTGCTAGAGCTATTTAAGCAATCGGGAACTCAGATCGCGTTTGTCGTCGATGAATATGGGGTGATTCAAGGATTGGTGACGCTGACGGATGTCTTGCAAGCGATCGTCGGTGATATTCCCTCGGTTGAAGAGTTGCAAGAGCCGCAAGCCGTGCAGCGAGAAGATGGCTCGTGGTTGCTGGATGGAATGTTGCCGATCTATCAATTTAAAGAAATTCTCGATTTAGGCGATGAAGAGCTTCCGGGAGAACAACGAGGCAGTTATCAGACGCTCGGTGGTTTTGTGGTCATGCATCTAGGTCGCATTCCTGCACCAGCCGACCACTTTGAGTGGAGCACGATGCGCTTTGAAGTGATGGATATGGATGGCAACCGCGTCGATAAAGTGCTGGTGATGCCTCGCAAAACAGAAAAGCGAGGATTGGAAAGACGGGGAACTCATGAACCCGATCGACGAGACAGACCCTAAACTAACGTG
>JAYVFW010000010.1:0-2374 GCA_043772715.1 Phormidesmis sp.
CGCGTGCTGCAACGCGATGCCTAACTGCTCACTAATTTGACCGGCAAATTTAATTTCGGAAGGTTGCCAGTCTCGATAGCCTCGACATTGCTGAATGCACAACAAGCCCCAGAGGTGATCTTGTCTAAACAGAGGCAAGATCAGATTGGCTTTGATTTGAAACTGTGCCAACAGCTGAAGATAACACTCGTCCTGCACCGCTTCATCAACGTTAGAAACAGCATGAATCTTGCCCTGACGATATCTTTGAATGAACTCTTCAGAGTTGCAATGATCGACGATTTTGACATCTAGGGTCGCCGGGAACTCAGGCAAAACATCTTCAGCAACGGCTGATCCCCATTCACACTTAGTCTCTGAATGGAAGCGATAAATTAGAACTCGATCGGCATCTAGCATCTGCCTAACTTCAGTTACGACGGCTCTAAAAATCACGTCAAGCTCTAGTGATTCTCTGATCTTGGTGATGATTTTCGAGAGGGTTTTTTGTTGCTCAAATGACTGTTGCAGTTCTCTGTTTGACTGTTGCAGTTCTTCAGTCCGGGTCTGCACTTGCTGCTCTAAATTGATGTTAAACGATCGCACTTGTTGGTGCAGGCGATATTGCTTAATCGCATTCGCGAATCGCTCACCCAACGCTTGTGCTAGCTGAGTTTCGCCCACCGTCCAAGGGTGTGCCTGCCCCATTTTTAGCTGTCGCCATGTCTCAAATGACTGGCGTGACATGAGTTGGCGAGTATCGGGGTCATGACTGCCAGCCCAAAGAATCTCGGTGTTGACCTCATCGCGACCGATGGTTAAGCAGCCCAAAATCTCTGACCCCAATCGCAGCGGCACAATCATTAGCCCACGAGTCTGAGTGTCTTGAAAATAAGGCGCGATCGTCCGAAATAGAGGCTCTTGATAAAGGTCATTGGTCACCCACAAATCGCTGTCTAAATAGGAACTTTGCGGTGGGTCTTTTAACTCATAAACCGATCGCATCCATTCAACAGACCAAGGCTTAACGCCATCTGGCTGACGATTAGCAGTTGACTGCAAGTATTGACTCCAGAGGTAATTTTCTTCGATCAAGCGATCGTGTTCGAGTCGTTTTGGTTGCTTTCCACAGAGATAGAGTTCACCGCTCTGCTCGCCATCTGCAAGTAAGTAGAGCCGCCCGCTTGAACCTTGAAAGGCAGAGACAGCTTCTTCTAGGGCGGCTTGCAGTTGAACGGTAGCACTGGTGTAAAGCACTCCGGTCACTTGGTTGATCACAGACTGTTGCTGCACTTGTTCACGCACTTGATTGAGAAGAATCGATTGCGCGATCGCCACCGACATCTGATCGACAACTGCCTGAATAAAGTGCAGTTCTGCTTCGGTGACGATGTGAGGGTCGGCGTGATGCGACACCAACAAGCCCCACAGTTGAGCAGAAGAGCCGAGAGACGGAAGTTGATTTGTTTCCGTTTCGCGGCTTTCTAGCACGATCGGCACCACGACCGAAGACTTAACGCCCATCGCCGTCAAATATTCTACATGGCACGGATCGACCGGACGATAGCGAATGTCTTGAGGTTCAACAAGATTCCCTGTTTCTGGGCAGTTGAGTGGGCTGATGCCGATCTCGTGGGAGGTTAGATCGACTACCGATCGCTGTCGGGCCCGCACAAACAACTCTCGTGCATAAGGGGGAATGTCATCGGCGGGAAAATTTAATCCGAGCAAAGAGGGCAAGCGATCGTCTTGGATCGATTCAGCAATCACGACCCCATGACCATCGGGGCTAAATTGGTAAACCTTGACGCGATCAGTCCCCAGATACGATCGGACTTCTGCAACGGTTGCGCTCAAAATCTCTTGCAGTTCGAGCGATTGCCGAATTCGATTCGCAATGCGTCGCAAAAGAATTTCCTGAGTCAAAGTCGCCTGTTCGTCTTGCGGGTTGTGCATAAAACTACTTCTAAAAAAGATTATTAAGAATGAATCCTAAACTTAGGGTTCCCAAACTCTCAAAGCGTTACAACAAGAGACTTCCTGCACGAATCCGGGAACGCCCCCTAAGTCCCCCAGAATTGGGGGACTTTGAACTCCGGTTCCCCCAGAATTGGGGGTTAGAGGGCGAGATCGCGGGGTGGTTTACGCTGAGAATTTTATTCATGCAGGAGGTCTAAGGCATTTCGCCTGTTATGAGAATTTTCAAAATGGATTAGGACAAGGAGCTTAATTTTCAATCCGTGAGCGCTATCCGCTCGTCTATCTCAGGGACATTGTTGTTAGACCATTGAGTGTTAAATACAGCGCATTTCAGGCTTATGAAGTACAGTAACAACAGTCTGCGAACCAGTTGCGTAAATGCTCAGGATTAACTAGGTGCAAAGCGGTTGCAATC
>JAYVFW010000011.1:0-6600 GCA_043772715.1 Phormidesmis sp.
GTTAGACTTGGAGCCAACGTTGATTCAATCCCATCCCAACTACCAAGACCTATGCAACTACGGCGTTATCGCCGCTTGAATTTGTCCGGAGTATTGTTCTTAGGAACGTGGATTTATTAAGGTGTAATTTCTCGCCCTCGCCCTGTCCCTAAAAAGTTACGGTGCACACAAGTCTTTGTCGCTGCGTTTCAGTCGGCTTCAGCCCCCCAAATCCCCCATTCTGGGGGACTTTGAGCCAAGACTCCAGCTTCAAAGTCCCCCAGAATGGGGGATTTAGGGGGCAAAAGTTTCGGCGACAACAAATCAGAAAACTTTTACAGGTTATTTAATCCACGATCCTTAGCGGTTGTGACAACCCGATCGGGTTCAACAAACTATTCTTCAGCCGAAACCGAATCGTCAGCCGGATCTTCAGGCTTGCGTTCTCGACTGAGCCGACTGATTAGATTGAGAACGTTGTCGCCTCGTTCTAAACCCTGGTCTTCGACAAAAATGATTTCAGGCGTGCGGCGCAACCGGACTCGACGACCCAACTCGCCGCGCACAAAGCTGGTCGCAGACTTTAGCCCTGCCATCGTTTCAGCTTTAGCTTCGGCTGACCCATAGATGCTCACAAAAATCTTAGCGTGCTGCAAGTCGCCAGAAACATCCACATCCGTCACACTCACGATGCCAGTGCCGATGCGATCGTCTTTGATGCCATTGACTAGCATCTGGCTAACTTCGCGTTTAATTTGCTCTGCAACACGAGCCATGCGCCGATCTGTAGCCATTATCTCTTGTCCTTTCCGTGCGATCCAGACTCTCATACTAGCACCGTGTCTTCACGAGGCATCAAGCCAAAGGCGGATGAACAATGCTCATCCACCTTATGTTTAGCTAAATCCCAACATCGCCTTTAGCGTAAAGCTGAGACAGGCAAAGGCAGCGACGAAGAAACCCACGATCGCGATCGCTGTCGCAGGTTTCTTAAACAAAGGCACGATCGGCGAAAACACATTCAAAATCACGCCCAAAATTACGCCGATCAAAAAACGAGGATATTTAGAAACAGTACTCCAAAGGTCTTGCATAGCTTCAATTTGCGAATTCCCTTTTATGATAATTGAATGATCACACAAATTCGTGCCCTATCTGCTCGCCCTTTTCTTAAATGGGTGGGTGGAAAAAATCAACTCATTCAACAATATCTGCCTCATATCCCAGAGGGTTATCGTCGCTATTACGAGCCGTTTGTAGGAGGAGGGGCGATTTTTTTCCGTTTACAGCCTCAGCAATCTTTTCTTGCTGACATCAACATTGAGTTGGTCAATGTCTATCGATGTGTTAGGGAGCAGGTCGAAGAATTAATCACGCTGCTAGAAAACCATCGATCGCTGCATGGTCAGGAGCATTTTTATGCAGTGAGATCGCAGCCTACAACCTCTGATGATTGGTTCCTCGAAGGCAATAATTTAGAACGAGCCGCACGGCTGATTTATCTCAACAAAACCTGCTTTAACGGTCTTTATCGAGAGAATTCTAAAGGACAATTCAATGTGCCGATCGGCAGCTATGAAAAGCCGATCATTTGCGATTCAGAGTTGCTTCGAGTTGCGTCTTCGGTGCTGCAATCTGCTCAAATTGAACGAAGTTCTTTTGACGCGGTTTTAGATTATGCTAAAAGCTCTGAAGATTTTGTTTATTTCGATCCGCCTTACTACCCGATTAGTTCGACGAGCAAGTTTACAAACTATAGCCGCTACTCATTTAGCGAAGCCGACCAAATTCGACTTAAAGAAGTGTTTGTTGAACTGAGCGATCGGGGCGTAAGAGTCATGCTTTCTAACTCTGATTGTCCCTTTATTCGAGATCTTTTTAACGGATTTAATATTCACACGATTAATGCGAATCGCAACATTAACTGTAACGCTGAAAAGCGAGGAAAAATTACGGAAGTGTTAGTGACTTCTTACTGAAATTCTGCTCGATGATAGTGCGCTCGGAACCGCCGCGTAGGGGTGTCTTTTTCACAATAATCCTCAAACGTCACCGCCTGTAAACCCTGACTTTGAAACGCTCCTAGCTCCTCGCGAGTCAAGGGAAATGGAACAGTTTCGGCAGGTTCGTCGATGTTGCGTCCACGACAAATGACCAGCAGTGAGCCAGCAAGTTTGACCAATGCCGCGACGTGGGGAATCGCGCGATCGCGCACCTCTTTCGGCATCGCTTGCAGCGTGTAAGACTCCAGCACAAAATCAAATTCACCCTGCCAAATAGTCGGAACATTAAACAAATCAGCGACTTGATAAGTCACGGCTGAGTTAGGAAAGCGCTTTTGACACCAGGTGATCGCTGTCGGAGAAATATCAAACGCAGTCACTTCAAACCCCAACTGTGCCAGGGCTTCAGCGTCGTCTCCTAAACCACAGCCAATGACGATCGCTCGTTTACCCGTGCCCGTGATTTGCTCTAGCCATTCTGCCAGATTAGGATTCACTGTCATGTCTGCCCAAGGAACCGCTTTTTCGTCTCCGTCAGCAGTTTCGTATAGCTGCTCAAACCAGCCAAAGGGATCACCTTTCTCGATGAATTCCTGGGCAAGTTGCTTTGTTCGATTTCTAATCGGTTCCACAGAGTTCTGACTTCACTCCTCAATTTGGAAATTTCTCGCTGGATCTTGACGGAATCTTTCTAATATAGGTGGAAAGTTTTGAAAATCATTTAGCGATTTCGGCGCAGGGAAGATTTCTGTAGGGGGTTCAGCATTCACTTTATCCATGTAAGCGTAAAACGCTTGATCATTACTGCGATGAGCAAGCATATAAGCCTTCAACTCTTTTCGAGTCATTGCCTCAAAGTTAGGCTGGGTCATAAATACCTCCAAGCTCCATCTTGAAAAATGCTAATCTCTAACTCTTCTCCAGCCAAGAAAAAGATTTCTCCTGTCCGCTCATCTACCCGAACAATGAAAACGGGCAAATAGAACTTGATTGCTTAGTAAGTCAGGATAAAGCAAGTAGATAGTTGCGCTGTTGTCGGAACGGTCAATGCTCTTTGAAACTCCTTACGCTGAGTCAATTATAGAATAATAAATCAGAAGAATTAGGCAGATTTAATGGGAACGATGCCGCGATCGAACACCTGATAATCTGTCCCGATGCCTTGAATTTCTAGACGATCGTCATACACCTCGACTCCAGAGAAACCAAACCGCGACACGGCATATTCTGTCCACTGCGATCGACCCACCGGGCGCAAGTGGGCACCGCCAATGCCCGTAATCAGATAGGTTGTGCCATCAATGGAACGAGTTCGCTCATAGTTATGCTCGTGACCGTTGATATAAAGCTGAACGCCATTTTTTTTAAAGACGGGCGTTAGCAGAGAAACCATTTCTTGATTAGTGCCATATTGTCCTGAAGAATAGATCGGATGATGTCCATAAACAATTTTCCAGGGTGCGGTGCTGCGGCTCAACTCTTGATTTAACCAGGTCAGTTGTCCATTCCAATCAGCGTTGGTGTTGGTGTCTAAAACAAAAAACTGCGCCGACTTCTCACGAAAGGTATAGTGCCGCCCTTTCATGTTGTAGCCAGCGTAGCGCAACTGCGGCTCACCGTTGGCATTGCGAATATCGTGGTTTCCTAAACAGGCGTGAAATTTGACTCCCTGCTTGAGCAATCTGGCATAAGGCTGCTCAAACACTGCCCCAATTTTCTCCATTTCGCCATTGGTGTAGATATTGTCACCTGCTAACACCGCCAGCGAATAGGGACTTTGCTGATAGTAATGAGTCATCGCCTCCGAGACGGCATTCTGATTGCGATCGCCCGCTCCCACATCTGCTACTGCCACAAATCGCAGCACTAGATTTTTTTGGGCAGAAGGCACGATCGCAGTAGTTGCCCCAGCATCGAGTGGATAGTTTGCCGATTGCGATGATTGCCCGATCAGGGTTTTGCCGATCGCAGCCAAGCCTAGACCACTCAACCCACCCACGATCAGAAATTTGCGGCGTTTTAAGTTCATAAACTCTAAATTGTGTGTGAGAACAAAGGGCTAGCGCAAAATGGTAAATTGATGCTCGTAGGATGGCACCCATTGCAAGTGACTGTGCCGATGCCCATTGGAGATTTGTATGCCGCAAGACGAACCCAATCAGTCAGATGAGACGAAATTGCCTCCGCCTAGTGTGGCACAGCCTCCCACCTCTGAGCAAACAGGCATCCAAATTCTTCCTTGGCTGCGATCGGTAAGCATCCGATTATTGAGAACCACCGTTCAGGGACTCGAAGGCGCGATCGCCAAGCTAGAATCCGCTACTTCGACTGGGGCAACGTTGCCCATCTCACCCAAGCTTCAAACTCAGATGCGATCGCTGTGGGAACGCTTAGGGTCGCTGCTCAAGAAGTTTTGGCAGTGGTTTGTGCCCGTTTGGGAAAAGCTTTTGACCCAAATTAGAACTCGACTTCCCGAAAACCTGAGTCAGAAACTCAACGATCGTGCCCTTTCTAGCGTCGTCGCGAGTGTTCTCATCGTTCTGCTCTGGACAACTTCTAACCTGTTTGCGTCCAAACCGCCGACCAAAGTTGCGATCGCGCCCCAGCCTGTAAAAACGATCCCGGTTTCCAAACCCACTTCTAAACCCGTTCAGCCAGAATTTGGTAGCCCCGCTCCGCAGCCGATTCCGACCGAGTTGACTGCCCCCGAACCGGAGACTGCCCCCACGATCGCAGCGTCTCCCATTGCAGAACCCATTGCCCCATCTCCGGCTCCCGTTGTTGAACCTGCGCCTTCTATCCCAAAACCTGCCCCGCCTGTTATGGAACTCACCCCAGAGCAGAAATTGATCGCTTCGATTCAGGATCAAGTCGTCACTGTTGCCGATCCCTACTCCAATGGATTAATTCAGACGATTAAACCCAACTTCAACCGGAGTCGTTTGAGCGTTTTAGTCAGCGATAACTGGTATGGGTTGAGTCGATCGCAGCAAGACAAACTCGGTGACGAACTGTTGAAACGCTCCCAAGAACTCGATTTCAGCAAGTTAGAAATCACAGATGCTCAAGGAAGACTATTAGCGCGCAGTCCGGTGGTTGGCTCAACGATGGTAATTTTGCAACGAAAAGCAGATGCACAGGAAACGGTTTAATCAGCCAACACTGAGCGATAAGCTTTCACCTGTAAATCGATTCCCGTAATCGCTGTGCCCACCACTACAGCAGTTGCACCCAGATCGATCGCCCGTTTCGCCATTTCTGGAGACGCAATTCCCCCTTCACAAATCACCGGAATTTTTAGGGTTTTCACCATTTGGGTTAGCAGGTCAAATCCTGGTGGCGACAGGTGTTGAGTCTCAGCGGTGTAGCCATAAAGAGTTGTTCCGACGCAATCGGCTCCTGCTTCAACTGCCGCGATCGCCGCCTCTAACGAATCGACATCCGCCATCACAGGTTTGTTTAAATCTCCGTGAATTTGAGCAATCAACTCGGCAACCGTTGCGCCATTGGGTCGATCGCGGAATGTGGCATCGATCGCAATCACATCTGCGCCCGCCTCGGCAATCTTTGCAGCATGATGAAACTGAGGCGTAATGTAAACGTCAAACCCTGGAATCTGCTGCTTCCATAAGCCAATAATCGGTTGATCGAGTCGCGATCGCACCGCCGCTACATGGGTTGGCGTATCGATTCTCACCCCGGCTGCCCCTTGATTAACGGCAACTTGCGCCATTGCAGCAATTACGGCTGGCTCATGCAACGGCGAGTTTATCGGAGCCTGACACGAAACCACTAGCCCCCGAAGGCTCTGAATCACCTGAGAAAAATCAGCCATTCTCGAAACTCCATTCCCCACACAAGCACAATACCAGTCTAGGCAATCTCTAACTCCGAATATTTAATTTATAAGAAACGCTTATTGACCTCTGGCTGCTTTGACGTTGCTCAAGGCAGACTGACTGATGGCTCGCCAGTCGCTTTGCTCGTCATAGCTGCTTCTCACCAACTCAGACCCGACAAACATCCGACAAAACAGCACATTTTCGTCACTGCCAGACTGCGGCGCGATCGTAACAGGCATCCGCAGTTGTTGAGGGGTTAACAGGGCAACCGACGACAGCAACCCTTTTGAGAAGTGCGAATCATGACCAGACTCGACGCAGTAAGGACGATCGCCCTTAATAAATGCCTGAAGTTTGATAACTTCTTTGCCTCTGCGCTCGACTTTCTCAAATTTGAGTTCTTCGAGGTAGCCTGTCAGTGCAGACTGCTGAACGGGAAAAACTTCTCCATCACGAATCGTATACCACGGGCAATTGTTAGAGCGATTGGCATAGATCCACAAAGTGCTAGGAGTTTCGACGAGTCCGAGTTTGGGCTGTTTGAGCTGGTCGAGAATTTGACTTAACAGCGCGTTTTGCTGGGCGAGGGCGGCTAGCAGTTGGGCGGTTTCCGAGATGGTTTGCATGATTTCTGTTGGGGAGGTTGAGTGATTTGTGGCTTGACTCAATCAGCTTTATAGCAATACTCCGGACAAAATTTGAGCAGGTTTTAAGCCTCAAACCCTGATTCAACCGTGGACGGGATCTTATTATCAAAGTCAGAGGCAAAGCTAACT
>JAYVFW010000012.1:0-6597 GCA_043772715.1 Phormidesmis sp.
AAAAGTGAGATATTGATTCTCGCGGTGTAGAAGCGGAATGGCTCGTCTGTCAATCTCTTTTTAAGGGGCGCGGCTTTTCGCCTCGCCTCTGAACTACTACCAAAAGAATGCAAAAAATGGAGTAACCAAACACGAACTTTGTGTGAGTCGATCGGCTTCCTCAAGCGTCAATAACTTCGGAAGTAAAAGTCTATGGGTAATAGCTGATATCCAAATCCACCTCTTGCTTGCTCAGAGAAAAGTATTGATGCTTGTTCTAAAAGTACCCTTGAGATTAGACCTCCTGCGTGAATCCTTTTGCCCTCACCCTAACCCTCTCCCAAGGGGCGAGGGAACAAGAATTCTGGCTCCCTTCTCCTTGGGGAGAAGGGCTGGGGATGAGGGCTGTCCAGATTCATGCAGGAGGTCTATTGAATACTTGAGTATTGTTGTTGATTAATAGGTGATGATATGCTGACAGATGCCCAAGATGGAAAAATGCTTATTAATGAGGCTGCATACCGCATCGTTGGCGAAAATGCACCTCAAGAATTGCCTTTGTACGTCACAACCCGTGATCAATATTTTGCAGATCCTGAAAGATTTGTCCAAGTCGTAGAAGCGGAAGATGAGCCTTCGGGCATTGGAGCCACGATCGCAGTGACAACTCTAACAAAGGTCGTGTTCCCAATCCTCACACCGATCCTTTCTTACGTTTTAGATAAAGTGGCTGAAGCCTTACAAGAAGAAGGATCTGAGCGGGCATCTGAGTGGGTGCGTAGCTTGTTCAAAGATACAAAACCCAAACCTGTTTTCACTCAAGCTCAACTAGAAGTGATCGCCTCAACAATTCAAGATATTGCTAGGACTGAAGCCGCTCGGCTTGAACTCAAACCACTACAAGCTCGAACAGTGAGCGACTCAGTGATTGCTCGATTAGCACTCGCCAAAATTTAGAGAAGGATTACAGATGCAAAAGCCCTCTACTTCCGATCGCGATGCTCATCTCAATCCATTTGCCTTTCCCTCAGAAACAGATATTCGATTTCTTCTGTTGGTGTTGGCGATCGCTGGAAGCACGATGATTCTCGTTCAGGCACTGATAGGCATTTTCATCGAGAGTACTCTAATTGCATTCCCATCTGCCCTCGTTGTAACCGTTAGCCTTTTTGTCATCGCGTGGCATCAAGCGCGGCAAAGTGCTGTCAAAACTATTGAAATCAATAAGTGGCAACCCTTTCCTCCGCAGAAAGCTGACCCGCTCCAATCTGCTTCGTTCCAGCAGATGGATCACTACATTCAGCTAACAGTTGCAAATGTATCCGAATTAGCGTCTGAGAAGATTCAATTCATCTGGGATGAGACTAGTAGAAGTAGCACGCTCCCTACAGGTATGGCATTTGGATTTGGCAAACAGCAGTATGTTTGCCTGAGGCAAGGACTGCATGAGGCATTTATCCAATTCCCAGAATCACCAACGTTTCAATCAGTCTTGATGCATGAGTTAGGGCATATTGCTAATCGCGATGTAAGCAAAACTGTTTTTGCAATAAGCTTAGGGCAATGCTTCTTCCCCATTGCAATATTTAGTGTAGTAGTATTTACTGTCTACACGCTTTGGGCAGTTGGCGATCGTTTGGTAAAGGGCATTACGTTAGATTCAGCTCAACCTGGGATTCAAGAGATTGTTAATACCAACATCAAAATCATTATTCTGTTGTTGATTGTAGAGATTGCCCGTGCCAGTATCTTGAGGGTGCGCGAGTATTATGCGGATGCTCGTGCCAGAAACTGGTTGGGTACTTCCACTACGCTAACTCAACTTTTCTCAGAATATCTTGGACGCTCACCTCAAAAAAACTCGAATCTAAAAAACAAGAATCAGCGAGGCGGATTGTATATTTGGGAGTTTCTAGAGCAGCAGTTTCGATCGAAGCTTGCCCCTTTTCACCCAACCCACCATCAGCGGATTAGCCGACTAGAAAATCCTCGTCATTTATTTAGTCTTAGCTATGAGGTCGCACTATTAGCTGGGTTTTTATCGGGTGTCTCGCTCAATGCCAATATGACCATCTTTAGCATTTTCCCAGAAATATCAAACTTTAATAGTCAATTAAACCAAAGTGTTCAGGCGGCAAATGAACCAACTCTACTCGTAATATTAACCACATTACTTTTCTTTGCCCTCACACTTGTATTTTTCGCTATTTTTCTTGCCGTTTTTGTGGTGTTTGGACTTATTCCTATTGTGGGTACGGTTGGATTGCAAATTCAGCAAGCTGCATTTGCTGATTGCGCTCAACCGACGCAACCGCGTTTACTGACGTTGCAAAGGCTAATGGCAGTATCTCTAGTGTTGGGAACTGGCTTCATCTTAGGCTGTCTGTTATCACCCTTCATCCACGCGCTTTCCATGCGAACATCGGCAGCATCTATACCCTGGCTGGGCATTTTGGGGTTAGCTATTGGTTGGGCAGGTGTTTTCTTCATTTGGATAGTATCGATCGCACGGCTGGCTGGAAGCCTTTATCTAAACCATGCTGAATCAAGCATCCCTCGTCAAAAGCGCCGTTGGCTAACCAGGTTATCAGGTATCCTTTTGTTTCCGATATTCCTATGGATGTGCATGGTTCAAATACTGTTTGGCGCGAAAGCTGTCAATCCAGATCTAGCTCCCGTCTCCACATTAGTAATCGGGTGCATGATTTCAGGTGTATTTGCCTTTATTTTGTATGGAATTATCTGGGTTGCTGGTTGGAGTATTGGGTCAGCAAGAGGATGGTTTAGAAATCCCCAATGTCCCTACTGCAACTCTGTAATCAACAATCAGTCAGGTTTATTACAAAACTGCCATGAGTGCGATCGTTCTATTACTAGCTGGGCTTGGTTGCCATTGCCTATATTGTTTCCGTCGCCGCCTTCCCTATCTGTCCCTGTGCTAGATACCGCACCACCGCTGTAGATTTGGAAAATCAACAGTGGTTTCTCTTCGTGTGCCATGTTTCAACTCTTTTACGGGTGCAACCCAGAAATATCGGCGGGATGCGGTGGCAAATAATCGTGAGTTCTCGATCTTGACAATCGAAATTGGCTGTGCTTGTATTGAGTCATGCAGATGAATATCAATTCCTAGATGTTCGTCTCATGGGCACTATCTCTGATCCTCAAGTCAATGCACACCCAGTATTCTGGTTTAGTGTTTGTCTGAGATGTGAGATTCTATTTCAGGCAAACGCTGGTTCAGCATACTGGGTATGCGCTGGTGTGGGGCTTGGAGATAGTGCGTTTGAGACGTTTACCATTAGGTGACAAGTTAGTACATTTCCTTACAGGGGGAAGGGCGCTGATTATGTCTGATATTCCGATGCTACTTATCCACAGTAGAAAAGAAAATTCAACATGAACTCCGGTCAGAAAAAACCTAGAAAAGCTCAACTGATCCAAGACTTTGGTTCTCAGTGTTGGTGGTGTCGGTGTCGCTTGCCCTCAGAAAAGTTGACGCTCGATCACATAAGACCCAAGAGCCGAGGTGGCTCTAACTCCCTAGAGAACTTGCGACTCGCCTGTTTTCCATGCAACAACTCTCGTGGAAGTAGTCTCTTTCCACCTCGAAAGCCGTCCACACGTTAATCGGTTTTCGGAAACGTAAATTAAATAACATCGACAATTCCAAAGTCAAGTTATTTAATTCAACGTAGTTCGACAGAAGTGGTTCACTCCGATTATGAATTCGGGAAGCTACCTAAATCCCCCAAAATTGGGGGACTTTGAATCGGAGAATTTGGCTTTAAGTCCCCCAGAATGGGGGATTTAGGGGGCAGAAGCCGCTGAGAACGAAGCAAAAAAACTCGTCGAACTCACGTTGATTCACGATCTTTAGTCAATACCGCGAGGAAAAAATGCACAAACTTTTGATGTTCAATGACGAGAAACTTTTGCGCCAATCGCTCACCCATCGTTCCTACGTCAATGAAAATCCTGGAGATGGAGACAACGAGCGGCTAGAGTTTTTGGGTGACGCAATCCTCAATTTCATCAGTGGCGAGTATCTTTATCGGATTCATCCTGAACTGGGAGAAGATGAAATGACACGACGACGAGCTGCACTCGTAGACGAAAGGCAGTTAGCTAGATTTGCCACTGAGGTGGGTTTAGATTTCAGAATGCGATTAGGGCAAGGTGCCATTCGGGATGGCGGCTATCAAAATCCGAATCTTCTTAGCAGCACGTTCGAGGCAGTCGTTGGAGCTTATTATTTAGACCGCGATCGAGATATTGAAGCACTACGCCCTTTAGTCGAACAACTATTTGACTCTGTACCTCAAGAAGTGATGATAGTTCGTTCAAATGTAGACTCAAAAAACAAGTTTCAGGAATTCGCGCAGGCGAATGATGCAACAACTCCGAAGTATGTCACAGAACAAATAGGTGGAGCAGACCACGCTCCAGAGTTTGCTTCTAGGGTTTATGTGGGCGATAAGCTTTACGGGGAAGGGAAAGGTCGTGGCAAGAAGGACGCAGAAAAACAGGCTGCTGAAGATGCAATATCCAAGCTAAAGAAACGAGGCTTGCTGTGATGCAGTCTAAGTTATCAATGAGGGGTAACTAAAATTTTACCCGTCAGCGTTGAACGAATGGAAGCAGGTGTATTCGCCTTTGGGCACTAAAAAAGGGGCGATCGCACTACACGATCACCCCCTTTCAAATTAATTCATGTATGGACTACATCATACCCATGCCGCCCATGCCACCCATGCCACCCATGCCACCCATGCCGCCCATGCCACCCATGCCGCCCATATCAGGGGCACCACCACCCGCAGCAGATTTTGGCTCAGGCTTCTCGACGACGAGTGCTTCTGTAGTCAGCACCATCCCTGCGATCGAAGCCGCGTCTTGCAGTGCCGATCGCACGACTTTTGCCGGATCGACAATGCCAGCAGCAACCAAGTCTTCGTAGGTATCGGTTAGCGCGTTGTAGCCCATATTGAAGTCTAAACCACGCACTTTCTCGACGACGACCGAGCCTTCGACCCCTGAGTTGTCGGCGATTTGTTTCAGAGGCGCTTCTAACGCTTTCATCACAATGTTTGCGCCGATCGCCTCTTCGTCGATCAGGGTTTCTTTCAACGCTTCGAGTTTGACAGCCAAGTGAAGCAGCGTAGCACCACCTCCCGGAACAATGCCCTCTTCGACTGCCGCTTTGGTAGCGTTGAGTGCGTCCTCAATGCGGAGCTTGCGGTTTTTGAGTTCGGTTTCGGTGGCAGCACCGACTTTGATCACCGCGACACCACCCGCGAGTTTCGCAATGCGCTCTTGAATTTTTTCGTGGTCGTAGTCAGAGTCAGAGCGCTCCATCTCACTTCGCAGTTGAGCGACTCGCTTCTGAATATCAGCCGCATTATCGCCACCCGCCACGATCGTGGTGGTATCTTTCGTGATCGTGACTTTGCGAGCAGAACCCAGCATTTCTAGCGTCACTGTATCCAAGCTCAAGCCCATTTCTTCAGAAATGACCTGACCATTGGTAAGAACAGCGATGTCTTGCAGCATCGATCGGCGACGTTCGCCAAAGCCAGGTGCTTTAATCGCCGCCACGTTCAGCACGCCGCGCAAACGGTTAACTACCAGCGTAGCCAGGGCTTCTCCTTCAATGTCTTCGGCGATGATCAGCAGAGGTTGACCTGCGCGGGCAATCTTCTCCAAGACCGGAATCAAGTCTTGAATCGAGCCAATCTTTTTGTCTGCGAGCAAAATCGCGACATTCTCGAATTCAGCGATCAGCCGCTCAGTGTCGGTGATGAAATAAGGGGAAAGATAGCCGCGATCGATTTGCATCCCTTCGACCAGATCCATCTCGGTGGCGAGAGACTTTGATTCTTCGACCGAGATCACGCCGTCTTTGCCGACTTTATCCATCGCTTCAGAAATCATCGCCCCGACTTCTTCGTCACCGCCAGAAGAAACGGTGGCCACTTGGGCGATCGCGTTGCCTTCAACGGGCTTTGCCACGGCTGCGATTTCTTCGACAATCTTAGCGACTGCTTTTTCAATGCCCCGTCTCAAGCTGACTGGGTTAGCCCCTGCCGCTACGTTTTTCATGCCTTCACGAATCAGCGCTTGGGCAAGCACCGTTGCGGTCGTGGTGCCGTCTCCAGCCAAATCTTTGGTTTTAGAGGCGACTTCCCGAATCAGCGCCGCGCCTGTGTTTTCGAGCGGGTCTTCGAGTTCGATTTCTTTAGCGATCGTCACCCCGTCATTGACGATTTGAGGTGCGCCAAACTTCTTTTCTAGCAGTACGTTGCGCCCCTTGGGACCCAGCGTGACTCTCACAGCATCGGCAAGAGCGTTTACTCCACGCTCAAGCGACTGACGAGCTTCATCTTTAAAGACAACAATCTTTGCCATGTTCAGTTTCCCAGTTCTCTATCTAGAAATTTAGCACTCGTTAAGGCAGAGTGCTAATTAAGATTAGATCGGAAAACCGTACGCGAATGGCGAAAAATCTCCAAACAGGCACGATCGAATGATCGCATTAACGTGAATTCGATGAAGCTTTTCGCTGCGGTTGCAAATCCGGGAAGCCCCCTAAATCCCCCAAAATTGGGGGACTTTGAA
>JAYVFW010000013.1:0-6553 GCA_043772715.1 Phormidesmis sp.
GGCTTCGATCGCCACCAACCCAAACGGCTCATAGTGGCTAGGCACGACTGCGACATCTGCCGCCGCATAATAGAGATGCAAATTATCTTCGCCCAAACGACCGGGGAACAACGTCATTTCTTGTAGCCCCAATTCGGCAACAATGCCTTCAATGCGATCGCGCTCAATGCCGTCGCTTTGACCCGGACGGCTGCCGCCCCCAATCACTAACTTGAGATTTCCTGCGCTCCGCAGCTTTGATTGACCGACTGCCCGCACCAGGGTTTCGATGCCTTTACGCCGATCGAATCGCCCCACATAGAACACGACTTTATCTTCAGGTGAGAACCCTAATAGCTGACGTGCCCTGACCTGAGAGATCGAGCCAAATCGACAGATATCAGCGCCGCACGGAATCACGTCGATATTGCCGTAGGGCGAAACCAGCGATCGCATATGCGCCATTTCTTGGGGACTGGTGGCTACAATCCGATCAGCCGTTTCGAGACAGGTTTTCTCACTGGCAAGCCGCGTTTTAGCGACTAAAGGAATCGTTGAAATCGACTGATATTTCACAGCGCCCAGCGAGTGATAGGTGTGAATCTGCTTGAGCGGTTGCAGTTTCTTCAACTCCATGGCGATCCAGGCTGACATCCAATAGTGAGTGTGCACTAAATCATATTCGATGCCATTCTCGGCTTGGAAGCGTTGAAACGATCGCACAAACTCTGGCATATAAGGAAACAAATCATCTCTAGGAATGAATGCTTCCGGCCCTGCGGTCAAACGAATGGTGCGGCAGTGACGGCTATGCTCAACAGTTTTGGGTTGTGTGGCATCAGACTGACGGGTAAACATATCGACTTCCCAGCCTTGACGGGCAAGGGCTTCACCCACTTGGCGTACATAGACATTTTGTCCACCTGCTTCTTCTTTGCCGATTTCAATGGCAGGGTCGCCATGTTCAGAAATTAGTGCAATTCTCTGCCTTTGACCTAGAAATAGCATAGTTTTATTTACCAAAATCGGTGAGTAGAAGGGCATTAAAAACTCGGATCAATCGCGTATGCAAAACTTAATTAGCTCTTAAGTTACAGCTAAACCGCGATCGAGCCAATCAGTCATGAGAAAGAACTATCGAACGATTTCAGGTGACTTTAAGGAGGAGAAAGCTGCAAAGCGCTTCACGCTATCTGCGACTTTTACTCACGTTTTGCGTCAAAAATATTTATCGCTAGCCAAACAGAGGGCTAATCAACAACCTCATCTATCCTTCCTTATTGCTAAACTTCAAATAGATTCATCGGCTACAAGTTATACAGAAGCTTACTCTTAGGTCAAGCTTTGACGTTTCAGGAACCTCAGTAACTAGATGCGATCGCTCGTTAAACTAATAAGATTGCTGATTGTAAATTCGGTTGAGTAAAGAGTATCCTACTTTAGGTAATTTTGCAAAATAAACTAGGTTGATCAGTCTGTTAAACCACTTTTATGAATAAGTTCACTCATAACATTTGACCAAAAGACAGATTTGCTAAGTGCTCAAAACGAACGATCGACAAATCACATCTAACTTTTTGTAGATTTACCAAACTCTAAAGTCTTCACAAAAAATGGGGCAGATCTCTCTACCCCAACGACAAAAAACAAGCCTGAATTAACGTCAGTTCGATGAGTTCTTTCGCCTCGTTCTTCAGCGCTTCAACCCCCCAAGTCCCCCAATTCTGGGGGACAAGCCCAGACTTCAGGTTCAAAGTCCCCCAATTTTGGGGGATTTAGGGGGCAGCCCGGATTGGCAACCGCAGCAAAAAGCTTTATCGAATTCACGTTGAATTAGTACAGACGACTCAGAACGTAATCAGCTAGTTTAATCAGCGCTTGACGAGATTCAGACATCGGCAGATCTGACAGATGCGCGATCGCTGCCTTAGCGTGATGGGCTGCTAAAGTGCGCGATCGTTCAATGCCACGACTGTCTTTGATCAACGCCAACGCTTGCTCTAAATCACCCTCTTGGGCAAATTCTCGCTCGATTAAGACTTCTAGATAGGGCTTTTCTTCAAGCGCATAGAGAACCGGAGCCGTCAGATTGCCACTTTTGAGGTCAGACCCCGCAGGCTTGCCCAAACTATCGATCGAGCCTGTGAAATCTAAAATGTCGTCTACAATCTGAAACGCCAGCCCAAAATCACGACCATAGCCATAGAGCTGCTGTGTCTGAGCTTCGGGTAAGTCACTTAGCACCGCCGCCGCCTTGGCACTATTGGCAATTAAAGAAGCGGTTTTGTAATAGCTTTTTTCAAGATAGGCCTCGATCGACATAATAGAAAATCGGTTTAGCCCTTGCTGAATCTCGCCTTCTGCAAAATCTTTGATCACTTCTGACAGCAGTTTGACCACCTGCAAGTTATCAAGATTTGCGAGATACCAAGACGATTGAGCAAACAGAAAATCTCCTGCCAGCACCGCAACTCGGCTACCAAAACTGCTGTGAACCGTCGGAATGCCCCGCCGGACTTCCGATTCGTCTACTACATCGTCATGCACGAGGCTTGCAGTGTGAATCATTTCAGTGATTTCAGCCAATCGCCGATGGCGTTCGGTCATTCCTTGATTAGGCATTGTTGCCCGTGCCACTAGGAAAACGATCGCGGGGCGAACCCGTTTCCCCCTGGCTCCAAAGAGGTGTTCTGCGGCAGCATAGAGAATGGGATGACGAGCACCAATTAACTGTTTAAGGTTCTCCGTCAGCACACAGAGGTCTGCTTCAACCGGGGAAAATAGGGAGGTTGCTGAGGTCATGAATAAGCCAGCGAAGGGGCGACATGGTTAAGAAACTTTACAAGTCCTGACTTTATTTTAAGATAAGCACTGGATTCGTGGAATATTAAGGCAGAAAAAGTTTGAGATTGGCAGCCAGGTTAGTCAAAAAACGTAAATTTGATGAGATCCCTCGCTGCGGTTGCACCTCTGGAACGCCCCCTAAATCTCCCACAAGTGAGGGACTTTGAACTGAAAATTGGGTCTGAAGTCCCCCAGAATGGGGGATTTAGGGGGTAGAAGCACTTTACAACAGAGCGAACATCCTCATTGAACTGACGTTAAAAAAAGCTGTTCGAGATGCTTTAGACAACCGATTAGTGTCTGACGATCGGTCTTTCAGTCTGCTTCGCGAGACTCATGCGAGTGAAATTATTTGCGTTCTTCAGTCCCAATTACTTCTCTGACTCGGTAGATGGGTCTGCCCTGCGACTCGTGGTAGGTTCTCATCGACAACTCAGCTAACAGCCCAAAGCTAAATAGCTGGAGTCCTGACAAAAACAGCAACACCGCCAAGATCAGCAGTGGACGTTGCCCAATACTCTCCCCAAATGCGAGCTTGACGTAGGCTAAATAGAAGCCCAACGCGGTGCCTGAGATCAGTGCTAGCAGACCAAACAAGCCAAACACGTGCATCGGGCGGGTCAAAAACTTTCGCATGAAGAAGATTGTGAACAGATCCATAATCACGCGGAAGGTGCGGTCTAAACCATATTTGCTTTGCCCATAGCGACGAGCATGATGGCGCACCGGAATCTCGGTAATTCTTGCGCCTTCGATAAAGGCAAGCGCAGGCAGAAATCGATGCAACTCTCCGTAGAGATTCATATCAGCAACCAGTTCTGCGCGATAAGCTTTGAGCGAGCAGCCATAATCATGGACGCGAACTCCAGTCACCCGTCCGATTAGCCAGTTAGCGATCTTAGAAGGC
This sequence comes from Phormidesmis sp., assembly GCA_043772715.1. GTDB lineage: Bacteria > Cyanobacteriota > Cyanobacteriia > Leptolyngbyales > Leptolyngbyaceae > Phormidesmis_A. Next base: position 3,731 of record JAYVFW010000013.1, read on the forward strand.
AACACTCGCGTGAGAGAAGCATCCTGTCGATTTTTGCGCCAACCGCTCACCAAGTCATAGCCTTCTTCTAATTTCGCCATCAAAATGGGAATGTCTGCGGGGTCGTTTTGTAAATCCCCATCTAAAGTAATGATGATTTTGCCTGTGGCGTGGCTAAACCCGGCCGCGATCGCCGCTGTCTGTCCATAATTTCGCCGCAAAATCACGGCTCGTAAGTCGGTTCGAGCCTGAGCTTGCTGTTTGAGCAGTGCATCAGAGCCATCTTGAGAGCCATCATCCACACAGATAATTTCGTAGTGAATCTGCTCGGCAATCAGGCTGGTGGCGATCGCGTCTAACAATAATGGAATGCTCTCGACTTCGTTGTAAATGGGCACCACAACTGAGAGGTCTGGCACTTGAGACGCTCGATCGGGAGCTTGAATTCCATTCGTAGCGAGAGACAGATTCATGGATTGCTCTAGAGATGCAGAACAGGAGAAGTGCGATCGACGGCTCAAACTTGAAGAGTCTAGCTTATCAGTTAAAGATAGGTTTGCAGAAGTCTAGCGTTCGATCGGGTGGAGCGCGATCTCGGCAAAAAATGAGTGCAGCAGTTCAGAGCAGGGGTGATGAGGGGGCGAATACCTCCGGTGCAGAGAACAGGTTCTCTGCCAGCCGGACTGAATCTGAAAATATGCGGAAAGATTCTACCGATCCAACTCAATGAGCGTACTATGCAGAAAGTCTCTGCCGATCCATCTAATTCAGGGTGATATGACGAAACAATCCTCCTATTTCCCTGATTTAGGGTGATATGCGGAAACTTTCTCTCTAAAAAGAAGTTCGACTGCTTTAAGTTATCTGCACTGACAGCCTTTCAAGGTTATCTATTGGCATTCAGGATAAACTACGCAATCTTTTTTTGAGGAGAAATCAGTGTATGTAGCGTCAGCTTATGAATAGGAAGCAAAAGCTTTTTTCGCGAAGGAACATCCTATCAATAGGAGGAGCAATAGCCTTGCTAGCCTTGCTAGTTGGAATTTGGAAAGTTCCTCAGTGGCAAGCTAACTCAGTATCATCCATCACATCTAAAGAACGTGCTGAGCTGGAAAACGCAAATAGAGGAACTTTTCTTCAAGCTCTAGGTGGGTTATTTTTCTTGGTAACTGCCTACTTTACGTGGCGAAATCTTCAAGTAGCAGAGGATAAACAAGTAACAGAGCGGTTTAGCAAAGCAATTGAACAATTAGGAAGTGATAAGCTCGAAGTTCGTCTAGGTGGAATTTATTCGCTAGAGCGAATTGCCAAAGACTCAGAAAGAGATCATTGGACGATCATGGAAGTGCTAGTTTCATTTTTGAAAGCACGTTCTCCCAAAAGCCAAGAAATTGATCAATCTGAACAAGCAGTCATGGCATATGTTCAAGCAGCTATTACTGTAATTGGAAGACGTGACCACATCAAAGATCCACAAGGTAAGAAGATCGATCTTTGGCGAACAAATCTTACCAGGGCTGATTTTACTGGAGCAAAACTAGCTGGGGCTGATTTCTATGAAGCTACCCTTCAGTCTGCTGGTTTGCGAGAATCAGATTTGACTAGAGCACGGTTCATTAGCGCCAACCTTTCTGGCGCAACCTTCAAACAAGCAAAGCTTGTTGAAGCTCTCCTTGAAGGAGCGAATCTCAGAAGCGTTAATCTGAGTGGAGCCGATCTTAGAGGGGCTGATCTTCATGCAGCAGACTTGGAAGGAGCCGATTTAAGGGGAGCAAATCTTATTGGTGTAACTCGACTTACTCAAAAGCAAATTAGCAAAGCCATAACAGATGACACAACCAAGATTCCTGAAAAAATGTCTGAAAGCTTGTGGTAAGTACGCGACAGCAGTCGAACAATTCGGTTGCAGCGGACGTTCAGGAGTCATTGGTGGTGATGCCAAAGATTATCTCTTGCCGCTGAACCGAGCCGTTAGACTGATGGATCTTCTGGGAACTGTAATGCTTAGTCAGGCTTAATAACATTTTAGTGGAGGTTACATGTCACAGCGAGTTCTTTACATCGATAGTCATGCTGCTGCGAAGGCTACAAATGTTAGCGATCAAATCAAGGCAATCACAGCGTGGATGGATCAATTGTTGGGTTCATCTCACGATGGCAAAATAGTTAAAGAGATTCGCCATTTTCATATTGAAAAAAGAAACGCTCTCGTTTGGAATTTGATTGTAGTTGTTGATGTAGAGTAGGTATTCAAATATTTATGGATTTCTCAAAAGTCAAATGGTTGAAGAACGTCAAGCCTGATAAGGGTTGGGCGTATCAGTCAGAAAATGATATTCAGATGATGGAGCCGAGAATTTTTCAGTTACATTGGAAGTCAAAAAGTGATTCCAATCTTGCAGATCCTCAAAAGGGGGATTGGATGATTCTCGTACAGCAAGCTAGGGTCACCCATATCGTTGAGATGTTAGATAATCACGTTTATGGTAATGATGATGAATGGGCTGCTTATCGAGTTGTACAAGCGATTTGGATGCCGCCCATAGGTTTTGATTGGTACGCTTTACCTCATCAAAGAGAGATTTTCGGGATTGAAAGTCTTCCTCAAGATGGTTCTGCTCATCGTCTGGATCAGCATGACAAGATGTATCAGTTTAATCAATATTGGAAAGATCAAGGAGGTTTGGAAGGTTTTCAGCAAAATTTAGCAAAGGCTTTGAGTAGTATTTAGGGCTGAGAGCAGGTTCAGTCTAATCGGGTAGCAAGAGGATTTTCTCCCCCCGCTCCCAGGTAGAGTCGAGGGAGGCTATTAACCCTCGCCCCTCTCTGTTAGATCCGGACGTG
>JAYVFW010000014.1:0-6537 GCA_043772715.1 Phormidesmis sp.
GCGAAAAAACTCGTCGAACTGACGTTAAATCAAACGCTCCTTTTGATTCCTGTTGATTACGCTCCCTCCGTATAAGCAAGTTAGTTGATGAGTCGTCGATTATGGTTAACTCTCAATCTGCAACAATCCGATATTGTGTTGAGCATTTGCAAGCTGTCTGCCACCAGATTTACGAGGGCTGTCAGTCAGGCTATCTCGATTTAATCGGTCAGACTGCGACTTTAGCGCTCAACGCGATCGCCCTAGGTGAAATGCCTTATCACAATCTTGAACACACGATTTTGGTGACCATCACCGGGCAAGAGATGTTACGCGGCAAATATCTCCTTGAAGGAAATATTTCGTGCCAAGAATGGGTGCAGACGATTTTGGCGTTGGTGTGTCACGACCTTGGCTATGTCGGCGGAGTTTGTCAACACGATCGCATTGGTAATTCGTGCTGTTGCTATGCGATCGGCATTGGCAGCGAGACTGTTCGCCTACCGCCCAACACTACCGATGCGAGTCTTGCACCCTATCACGTCGATCGCGGCAAGCAGTTTATCGAAGAACATTTGAGTGGTCATCCGCTTATTGATGTTGAGGCAATCAAGCTGAATATTGAGTTAACTCGGTTTCCGTTTCCTGACGAGCCGCTTTATCAAGACACCTCAAATTTTCCGGGTTTAGTGCGAGCGGCTGATTTGATTGGGCAGTTGAGCGATCCGTGCTATCTAGAGAAATTGCCTGACTTATTTCGTGAGTTTGAAGAAGTCGGCACCAATCAGGCATTGGGTTATCAGCATCCTAGAGACTTGCGATCGAGTTATCCTAGTTTCTACCACAATGTAGTCTATCCTTATATTCGAGAAGGCATTGACTATCTCAAGCTGACCCGACAAGGACGGAACATGCTGACTCATCTCTACGAAAATGTGTCAGTGGTGGAGAAAGAGTTGACAGCGGTGTAGCGGGTCAGTTTTGCTGATGAAGTTAGACTATGCGATCGCAGTTTCCAAACTTAAAGACGCTGATTCAATTTTGGCAGCCGTGATCGATCGTGTGGGTGACTGCACCTTAGATCAAACGCAGCAACCCGGAGATTTGTTGGATTCGCTGTCGCGATCGATTATCTCTCAGCAACTTTCAGTCAAGGCAGCCAGCGCGATTTATCGGCGTTTTCTGGCGCTCTATTCAGGGATGCCCACGGCTGAGGCGATTTTAGACACGCCCGACGAAGACCTGCGCGGAGTCGGACTTTCACGCGCTAAAGTCCTTTATATGCGTGATTTATCAGAGAACGTGCTCAACGGGTTGCCTACTTTAGCGCAATTGGAGGCGATCGACGATGAAGCAATCATTCAAACCTTGACTCAGGTGAAAGGGATCGGACGCTGGACGGTGCAAATGATGCTGATCTTTCGGCTGCATCGCTGGGATGTTTTGCCCGTTGACGATTTAGGCATTCGTGCGGGCATTCGTCGCGCTTATCAGTTGGAAAATTTGCCTGATAAAAAAGCGATCGAGCAATTGGGAAAAGCTTGGCAACCCTATCGCACGATCGCTTCGTGGTATCTCTGGCGCAGCTTAGAATTGTGAACTATTCATAAGAACCGCCAGCCACTTTGCCACGAAACACAACATAGGAATAGAGATTATAAAACAACATAACTGGAATCAAAGTTCCAACAAAAATGATCATGATCACTAACGAACTCGGATCAGCCGATGCCTCATAGATTGTAATCTGAGTGGGAATGATGTAAGGAAACACCACTAACGCTAACCCCAAAAAAGTGAGAACGAATAGCAGCACCGTCCAGATAAAGGGAGCACGTTCTTGCTGACGATCGAGGCTTTTCAACAACTGCCAAATCAAGAAGATTCCTAAAAAGGGAATCACGGCGAAAATATACAGCAGCGGTGGCTCGAATAATTTGGTGCGGGTACTTTCGTAAAAAATTGGGGTGCTGATCGTGATAAAAATTGCCCCGACTAGCGTTGTCCAGGCTGAAATTTTGGCAGTTTGATAATGGGTCGTCTGTAACTCTCCTTCAGTTTTCCAAATTAGGTAAGTCGAGCCAATCAAGACGTAAGCCTGAATTAACGTCAACGCCACTAGCACCGACTGCCAGGTGAGCCAATCCCAAGTGCCGCCGATGAAGTAGCCTTTTCGATCGACCTTGATGCCAAATAAGACAGCACCGAGCGCAAACCCCTGACCGAGAGCCGCCGCAAAGCTGCCCGCGCCAAAGGCAAAATTCCAGAAGAATTTGCGGTTTGCCTGTTCGCGAAATTCAAACGCCACTCCGCGAAAGATAAACCCAAACACCATCACAAAAATCGGAATGTAAAGAGCGCTCAAAATCGTGCCATAAGCGCGCGGAAATGCGCCAAACAATCCGCCGCCCATCAGCACTAACCAAGTTTCGTTTGCGTCCCAAATGTTGCTTAAGCTGGTCATCAGCAGTCCGCGCCGATCTTCATCGTCGGAGGTTAATGACAAGATGCCAACTCCTAAATCAAAACCGTCGAGCATGACGTAGAGAAAGAGAAACAGACCCAAAATTCCGAACCAGACCTGCGGCAAAAAATACTTCAGCGTTTCCATTGATTTTCCTACTGTTGGGCTTCGATCGGACGCTCATCAGGCACAAACTGTCCGGGAGTGGTGTCGATCGCGGGCTGATTAGGCTCAACTCCCGGAATCGGCAACTCAAGGTTGGGACCCTTACGAATAATGCGGCTGCCAAAGTAGAGATAAGACACAAACAGCAAGGCGTAAACGATCGCAAAACAAATCAGTGACGTTAAAACGTTAGTCGCAGGTAGATGAGACGCAGAATCTACGGTGCGAATTTTGTTATAGAGCGTCCACGGCTGACGACCCGTACAGCGCACAATCCAGCCAGCTTCGACGGCGATATATCCGAGCGGAGCTGAAAACATCCAGGCGCGCATTAGCCAGCGCTGTTTAGCAATATTTTCATCGGACAGTTTGCCGCGTAACCACTGCACGGTGGTGATCAGCGTCATGCCTGCTAAAAAGAACCCAATGCCGATCATGATCCGAAAGCAGTAGTAAATTAATCCCAAAGCTTGAGGACGGTTTTCTGGCGGCCATTCTTTTAAGCCGAGAACGGGTTCTGACAGATTTTTTTTGAATTCTAGAATGTAGCCCAACGCGCCAGGAACGCGGATTTCCCAATCATTCTTTTCAGTCTTTTTGTTGGGAAGTGCTAATAAAGTCCAGTCGGCGGGCTGTCCGGCAGGTGAGGATTCCCACTGAGCCTCCATTGCGGCGAGTTTTGCGGGTTGATAGCGATAGACCAGTTCAGCGCTGACGTGACCCACGTAAATTTGCAGAGGAGCCACGATCAAAGTGATGGTGAGGACGAGCTTCAGGGTTTTGGCAAAGAATGCGGCGTGACGATCGTTCAAAATATACCAGGCGCTAATGCCCCCAATCACAAACAGCGACGTTTCAAACGTGGCAAAAAACATATGAATGATACTGGTTGATGCAGACGGATTGAGGAGTGCCTGAAAATAGTCCGTCACCATAAATTTCCCGTCTACCAGATCGCCTCCGGCTGGAGTCACCATCCAAGAGTTTGCCGTCAAAATAAAGACGACTGACAGGTTTGCGCCAACTGCGACCAAAATGGTAGACATATAGTGAATGGCAGGATTGACGCGCTCCCAGCCAAATAGCATGATGCCTAAAAAAGCGGCTTCGAGCATAAATGCCCAAGATGCCTCGAACCCCAAAACGCTGCCAAAAAAGTTGCCGACCGCATCAGAAAAAGGTGCCCAATTCGTCCCAAACTGAAACTCTAGCGGAATTCCGGTGGCAACGCCGACCCCAAAATTGAGCACATAAAACTTTGCCCAAAAGCGAGCATGGAGATAATAGTCTGGATTGCGAGTTTTGAGCCACAGCCCTTCGATCACCACTAAATAAATTCCCATGCCTGTGGTGAGAATGGGGAAAATAATGTGAAAGATGGCAGTCAGCGCAAACTGCATTCGCGATAGCGTAACGGTATCAGACAAAAAATCCATGCTGATGTCTCCAATCCGTGAAGGATTTTATGGAATTGCTGTTACCCAATTTGTAGCGAAGATACCAGGATTATCTAAGTTTCCTAATGATGTTTTAACTTATCGATGTAGTTTGAAATACTAAAATAATCGGATGTAAAAAGTTTGAAGATGAGTTTTACAACGTGTCTTTTGACAGAGCGATCGGAATCACTGCATCATTCAATCTATTCATCAAAAGTGATTGGATGGTGTTGATGTAAATTCAAAGTTTTATAGAAATTTTTCTGTTAGTCTAGTGAACCGTAAATTGCTGGCGATCGCGCTCAAAAACCTCCGAGGTTTGCGTAAGTCCTAATCCTTACACAGATTCCTGCATGATCCTTAAGGCGACTGCTTCTGCCGCTTTGATGCCATCAATGCCAGCCGAGAGAATGCCACCCGCATAGCCAGCCCCTTCACCCGCCGGGTAAAGACCTTGTGTATTTAGACTTTGACCATCTGCTTTGCGTTTGATCCGAATCGGCGAGGATGTGCGAGTTTCAACGCCTGTCAACACGGCATCATTCATTGCAAAGCCCTTGATCTGTTTGTCGAAAGCAAGCAGAGCTTCGCGGATTGCCGCGATCGCATAATCGGGCAGACTTGAACTCAGATCACCCAAATGCACCCCTGGCGTATAAGAGGGACGAACAGTGCCTAGAGCCTCAGAGGGTCGATCGGCAATAAAGTCCCCAACTAGTTGCCCTGGTGCTTCATAAGTGCCCCCGCCTAACTCGAAGGCTCGTTCTTCTAACCGACGTTGAAACTCAATACCCGCTAAGGGATGACCCGGATAATCGTCAGGTGTAATGCCAACCACGATCGCGCTGTTGGCGTTGCGCTCGTTGCGAGAATATTGGCTCATGCCATTGGTGACAACTCGCCCTGGCTCTGAGGTTGCCGCCACGACCAATCCACCCGGACACATACAAAAGCTATAAACTGAGCGACCGTTTGAGCAGTGGTGAACCAGTTTATAATCTGCTGCGCCTAACAGCCGATGACCTGCCTGTGCGCCAAACCGACAGCGATCGATCAGGGATTGCGGATGTTCGACTCGAAAGCCGATCGAAAAAGGTTTAGCCTCAATGTAAACGCCGCGTTCAAAAAGCATCTCAAAGGTATCTCTGGCGCTGTGACCCACTGCGAGAACTACATGATCGCTGCGGATATATTCGCCATTGGCAAGGGTGACTCCTCGCACCTGTCCTTTTTCGATGTGGATGTCTTCTACGCGACTTTGAAAGCGAATTTCGCCGCCCAAAGATTCAATATTGGCGCGCATCTTTTCAACAATTCCCACCAGTTTAAAGGTGCCGATGTGAGGTTTGTTAACATACAGAATTTCGGGAGAAGCACCAGCTTTAACCAGTTCGGTGAGCACTTTACGCCCGTGATGCTGAGAATCTCTCACCTGGCTATAGAGCTTTCCATCCGAAAATGTGCCTGCACCGCCTTCGCCAAACTGAGCGTTAGACTCTGGGTTAAGTCCTTTGTTGCGCCAAAATCCGAAGGTGTCTGCGGTGCGTTCTTTGACTATCTTGCCGCGTTCTAAGACGATCGGACGGAACCCCATTTGCGCCAACATTAAAGCCGCAAACAAACCACAAGGACCAGTGCCGATGACGATCGGTCGAGTCGCCAAATGCTCAGGGGCTTGGGCGATCGGACTGTAGCTCATGCTGGGTGTGACCATCACATGAGGGTCTTTTTTGAAGCGTTGAAGCAGGAACTTCTCTTGCGTGGTTTCTACATCCAGAATGTAAACGAGGACGATTCCATCTTTTTTGCGGGCATCGTAACTGCGCTTAAAGATTGAATAGTTGATTAGCGCTTCTGGAGAAATTTGCAGCTTTTTGAGAATTGCAGTCTTGATCTCACTTTCAGGATGATCAAGCGGCAACTTTACTTCTGTTAGTCGTAACATACTCGAATCTTGAATAACCTTGGCTGTGGCGAGATCGGCAGTGTTGCCATCAATGGGTCTTTCATTTTAACTTGTAAGTCTAATCTTTCTAAAACAGAAGCCCTGATCTATCAGAGAAATCGCATAATTTCAAAGGCACGTCAACTTAATGTCATTGGCTAAGGCAGGATTTGAGACAAAGATGTGGAGAATTCATAAACGAACATATCTGTAAAGTCACACTTGAGAACGAGCAACTCTCAAAAACTCCTGCTTCGGTAGCTTTACTGTAAAGTTACTAAATTCAGCGTTAGCTTTGTGAGCAGCAGGAGTTGACAGGACATAGAAGAATAGTTCTGCATCTTGAGATATTTCTGTACATGGATGTTCGAGCAATAAACTTATCCAGTTTTTTCTGGTTGTACTGTAAGACATAGTGTAGCTACCTCTAAGCCTCTTAATTTTGAGATAAACTGTGTCATTCTTATAAACTTTAAGCTTTAAAGGGTATGACTCATTAGAAGAGTTCGTCGAGACTTCGATTCGCTCAAATTCTAATAAATAAA
>JAYVFW010000015.1:0-6533 GCA_043772715.1 Phormidesmis sp.
AATAGAGTTGCGTGATGGTGATCGTGAATTAGTTCAACCGCCAGAAAGATTGTCGATCGCTTTATTCAGTGCTACATTCGGTAAAAAGTTAGATCAGTCAGTCAGCTTAATTCAGCTTTTTCTGAGTGGTTAATTCCACCCAAATTGCTGAAGCGGAGGAACCAAACTTATTGGGGCTTATCTTCGTGTCAACGGTTTGAATAACCCGAAGAGGGGCATCTCTCAGCCCTCGCCCGTCAGCTAACTCCGTCAGCGTTGAGAGAGGGCTGAAGAGTCAGCATTTTAGTGCTTTAGACTCATCAGTGCCTCTTCCCGTTCCACTCATTTGTTTGGGGCATTGAATATGATTCTTCAGCTAAATTTAGCTGCGATTTTGGCGATCGTAACTCAGACTACTTGGCAAAAGATGCGTCCTATAATCTCACGGGATGCCATTCTGTTGCCGATTCTGGGTTTTTTGGGAGTGATTGCAGTCTGGTGGGTGGTGGCAAGTTTTAACCATGACGTGATGCCCACCCCACCCGAAGCGCTAATCGCCAATTTAGACTTCATTCTGCATCCGTTTTATCGTCGCGGTCCGGGTGATTTAGGCATTGGTTGGCTGCTGTTGGCAAGTTTACGTCGCGTGTTAATTGGGTTTTCACTCGGTGCGCTGGTTGCCATTCCGGTCGGGTTTCTAATCGGAATGTCTAAGAAAGCGATGATGGCATTGAATCCAGTGATTCAGATTTTTAAGCCAGTGTCACCGTTAGCGTGGCTGCCAATTTCGCTGGCGATTTTTAATCTGGCTGATCCGTCTGCTATTTTTGTGATCTTCATTACGTCACTTTGGGCGACCATTATTAATACTGCGTTAGGCGTTGCCAGCGTTCCCAAAGACTATCTTGAAGTGTCGCAAATGTTAGGAATGCCTCGTTGGAGGCAGATGATCAAAATAATTCTCCCAGCGAGTCTGCCCTACATTTTTACTGGATTGCGAATCAGTTTAGGCGTTGCATGGCTCGTGATCGTTGCTGTAGAAATGCTGACCGGAGGCGTAGGGATCGGCTTTTTTGTTTGGGATGAGTGGAGCCGCTTAAATCTCAGTTCTGTGTTTTTAGCCGTGTTTGTAATCGGGTTAACCGGACTGTTTTTAGACATTGCGATCGGGCAATTAGAAACGATCGTCACTTACAGACGGCAATCACGCTAACCATCATTCTCCTAACCATCATGACGAATATCTGGACGCGCCGAAACTTTCTTCAGGGAATGGGCGGATCAGCCGCAGGGTTTGCGCTTTCCGCCTGTGCAATTAACGCCAATCGCGCCCCGCAAAGTCTCTCAGAATCAGCGATGGCGATCGCACAAGTCGTCAAACCAGAGAGTTTAGAAAAACCAAATCTGACGATCGGCTATGTGCCCGTCAATGATTGCGCCCCGTTTGCTGTTGCCTGGGAAAAAGGCTTCTTTCGCAAATATGGGCTAACCGTGAGCCTCAGCCGCGAGGCAAGCTGGGCAACCTCTCGCGACGGCATTATCTTTGGGCGATTAGATGCCTCTCCGGTCGTTTCAGGAGCCGTCACCAACGCCCGGATTGGGGCAGAAGGCGCACGTCATGCACCGCTTTGTGCAGCAATGACCCTGCACCGCCACGGCAACGCGATGACTATGAATCGAGCCATGTGGGATGCTGGACTGCGCCCCTGGTTTGAATATAACGGCGATTTAGCAGCATTTGGGCAAGACTTTCGCCGCTATTTTGACAATTTGCCTGCCGAAAAACGAGTCTGGGCAGTGGTGCTGAGTTCCGCCATTTACGAATATTTTGTGCGCTATCTCGTCGCTGCAACCGGGGTCGATCCCTTAAAAGAATTTCGGGTGATTATTGTGCCGCCGCCTCAGATGCTGGTCAATATACGAATTGGAGCGATGCAGGCATACATGGTCGCCGAACCTTGGAACACACGCGCCATCACGGGCAATGAGGGAGTTGGTTTCACCTTCGCTCAGGGCAAAGAGATCTGGGCAGGACATCCCGATCGACTCCTTGGCGTGATGCAGTCGTTTATTGACGAGAATCCTAAAACCTATCGATCGCTGCTCAAAGCCATGATCGAAGCCTGCCGCTATTGCAGTGACCCTCAAAACCGCGAGGAAGTCGCCCAGATTATTTCTACCCGATCGTTTACCGGAGCCAAGCCCAAACTAACGCGACCTGCGATCGTCGGTGACTACAATTACGGTGGATTCGACGGCAAAGATCGCACAGTGCGAGCGGCTGACACGACGATATTTTTCGACATTCCGCCCAACATTCCCGAAGTGGCAAACGCTCATTCAACCTTTATGTGGCGATCGCACAGCGTTTGGTTGATGACTCAAGCGGCTCGCTGGGGACAGATCAAAGAGATTCCTAAAAACGCCGATGAGATCGCCAGAAACGCTTGGAAAACCGACCTTTATCGAGAGATTGCCGCTGAGTTGGGCATCGCTTGTCCAGCCGATGACTATAAAGTCGAACCTGCTGAGGTGTTTATCGACCGCAAAGCATTTGATCCCAGCGATCCAGTGGGCTATCTCAAAAGCTTTGAAATTCGCGCCGATCGTCCCACCCAGTTCTATTTGTCTTAACCTTAGTCAAGGAGTCTGATCATGATTGAATCCACTGCTATGAGCGTGCCACATTCTCATTTCAATCAGTCTGAATTTCTGAAGATTGAGAATCTACACAAGTCGTTCAAAGCTGGAAACGGCAGAGAATCACTGGTGCTAAAAGGCATTGATTTAACGATCGCCGAAACCGAATATATCTCAGTCATCGGTCACTCTGGCTGCGGCAAATCCACACTGCTGAGAATTGTGGCAGGGTTAGAAAAAGCGACTTCTGGGTCAGTTCGGTTACAGGGCAAAGAAATTCGCAAACCTGGCTGCGATCGCATGATGGTGTTTCAACACTATTCGCTGCTGCCTTGGCTAACAGTGCGGCAAAATATTCGCCTTGCCGTAGACGAAGTGCTGACCCATCTCTCACCCGTCGAGAAAAAAGAACTCGTCAACGAACACATTGCAATGGTAAACTTGACCGCCGCCGCAGATAAATATCCCGATGAAATTTCGGGCGGCATGAAGCAGCGCGTCGGCATCGCTCGTGCGTTATCAACGCGCCCCAAAATGCTGCTGATGGACGAGCCGTTTGGAGCCTTGGATGCCCTGACTCGTGGCAAACTCCAGCGTCAAGTTTTAGAGATTTGGGAAAGCCATCGTCAAGCCGTAATGATGATTACCCACGACGTAGACGAAGCGATTTATATGTCCGATCGCATTGTGTTAATGACCAACGGACCCGCTGCCACGATCGGCGAAATCTTAGCGGTGCCGTTTTCGCATCCGCGCGATCGCGCTCAACTCCGTCAGTCTCCTGACTATTATGAGTTGCGAAATCACGCGCTCAATTTTCTTGATGCTCACTTTGGCGGAGAAGACTAAGAATCGTGGATTAAATAACCTGTGAAAGTCTTCTGATCTGTCATTGCCGAGACTTTTGCCCCCTAAATCTCCCATTCTGGGAGACTTTGAAACGGGAGTCTTGGCTCAAAGTCCCCCACTCGTGGGGGATTTAGGGGGCTGAAGCCGACTAAAACGCAGCGACAAAGACTTATGTCTACACCGTAGCTCTTTAAGGAGAGGGCGAGAAGTTGCACCTTAATAAATCCACTTTCCTAAGCAGCGATCGAAAATTTGGGAAAGCCGGAAAAATGACTCTGAAAGGTGAAGAATCTCTAGGGTCTCAAACGTAAAAGCTACGATAGTTGCTAACTCCTCCTGATCCCGGTTTCCCCATCATGCACCTGCGCTTCTCCCAAGACATTGAATCTTTGCTAAAACGCATCTCTGAGCAGCCGTTGACCTTGGCGGCGATTTTGTCAGAGACTTCAGAACGTGGCTTTAGTCTGGTGATTGGGTTGCTGGTGCTGCCCTTCTTGTTTCCGGTGCCGCCTGGTTTGACGGGCATTCCGGGTGCTGGCTGCGTTTTGTTGGGAATGCAAATGGCACTGGGGCGACGATCGCCGTGGCTCCCTAAAAAAGTGGCTCAATTTCAGTTTCCTCAAGCGTTTGCCAAACAACTGTTGCAAAATGTCAAACGGGTTACTAAAGTTCTTGAAAAAATCACTCGTCCGCGTCTAACTCGCGTTGCTTCAAACACTTATATCTGGCAATTTAATGGGTTGTGCATTACCTGGTTAGCGATTCTATTAATTGCACCGATTCCATTAACGAATCCATTCCCCACGATCGGAATTTTGTTATTAGTGGTTGCGATGTTAGAGTCAGATGGCTTACTGATGTGCATCGCGTATGGGGTAACGTTGCTGATTACGATCGTCTGTGCCACGATCGCTTATCTCCTCTGGCACGCTCCTAGTCTTTTTGAAACCTGGTTCTAGCGAAAGCTCCAAGGAATGTTATCACTTCGCTCATAATCCATAACAGGCATTCGATCGCAAAATGTCAAAGCTTTATTTCGTCAGAGTGTGGGTGTGTTCTCTAAGCGCTATCTTGGTTTGCGCCTTTTCTGTGTTCGCTCCAACTCCTGCGTCAGCCTCCGACGCACCGCCTCAAGTTTCAGTGTCTAGCCCTCAAAAACAGAGCTACGACCCGCAAAGTGTGCTCCAGCAACTAGCCACTGCTGATGTGGTTTATCTGGGCGAAACCCACGATCGCGCTGATGACCACCGGGTTCAACTTGAGATTATCCAATCACTTCATCGGTTAAATCCCAATTTGGCGATCGCGATGGAGATGTTTCAGCGCCCCTATCAGTCGGCGCTCAACCGCTATCTGGCTGGAACAATCACCGAATCTCAACTCAAAGAACTGACTGAGTATGAAACACGCTGGGGCTTTCCGTGGGAGTATTATGCTCCGATTTTGCGGTTTGCTAAAGAGAATCGGCTGCCTGTGATTGCCCTCAATGCCCCAACCGAAATCACTCGTAAAGTTTCGCGGAGTGGCTTAGAAAGCCTGACTCTGGCAGATCGCAGATTTATTCCGCCCATGTCTGAGATTCGGGCAGAGCCAGACGCTTATCGCGACAGAATGCGGCTGATTTACCAAGAAATTCATCATGGCAAAGGCAACAGCAGCCAGTTCGATCGCTTCTTTCTAGCCCAGATTCTTTGGGATGAAACCATGGCAGATCGGATCAGCCAATTTCTCCGCGCTAATCCAAAGACTAATGTTGTAGTGTTGGCGGGTCAAGGGCACATCCTTTACGGCGACGGAATTCCAAATCGAGTGGCTCGGCGAATGCAAAGAACCCAACGAGGATCGCTTTTACAGTCGCTAATTTTGCTCAATCCGCCTCAAGAGATGACTGCTAAATCTGATCGACCGATCGCCGATTATTTTTGGAACGTTCAATCTCCCTAACTAGTTCGCTTTGGGATTAAATAAATTGCGCCCGAAATCCAGGTTAGGACGACTGAAACCCAGAAGGCAATGAGAGAGAAGAGTTTCCATGAGTCCGGCAGAGGCGCAATTAAAAGCGCGATCGCCACAATTTGACTCACGGTTTTGAGCTTGCCCCAGAAATTAGCTCCTTGAACCGCACCTCCTTGCAAGTTGGGATCAACGCGCCACCCGGCGATCGTCAACTCCCGCGCCAAAATCATAAAGACTCCCCAAGCAGGAATTTGTCCCAACTCAACTAGTGATAATAGAGGAGCCAAAACCAACAGCTTATCGACTAGCGGATCTAGAAACTTGCCCAAATCTGTGACTTGATTGAGTCTTCGAGCTAGATATCCGTCTAGCCAGTCTGTTCCTGCTGCTAGTAAAAAGACGCTCACCATAATCCAACGAGTTTGGGGAGTAGGAGCGTGCAATCCATATAAAAGAAACGGCACCCCCAATAGACGGGAAACTGTGATCCAGGTTGGCAAATTCATAAGCTTGAGCAAACAGCATTCGCCTTCAGCATATGAAAATAGGGACAATCCGAAAAGGATCATCCCTACTTTTTCAATAATAGATTTAACTAGGTAGCTGCTGCCCACCAAAGATTTGCGGCTTGATTAGCACGCGCCCCGCTTCTTGAACACGACCTCGATCGTGCTAAGAATCAACTTCAAATCATAAGCAATTGACCACTTCTGCTGATAAGCCACATCCAGTTTGACGATATCTTCAAAATCGATGACGCTAGAGCGACCATTGACCTGCCACTCTCCAGTCATTCCTGGCTTCACATTTAGACGCACCCAGTGGTGAGGCTGATATTGTTTGACTTCATCTAAGGTCGGAGGACGAGTTCCGACTAAGCTCATATCACCTTTGAGCACGTTCCAAAACTGAGGAAGCTCATCTAGGCTAGTGCGACGCAAAAATGCACCGACGCGAGTGATCCGAGGATCGTTTTCATTTTTAAAGATGTGCCCTTTCGCCTGATTTTCGACCAAGTGCTTTCGCTGTTCTGCGTCGGCAACCATTGAACGAAACTTCCAAATTCGGAAGGGTTTGCCTTTAACGCCGCAGCGCGTTTGGCTGTAGAA
>JAYVFW010000016.1:0-2346 GCA_043772715.1 Phormidesmis sp.
AATGCAACTCGCCTTCAGGGCTGTCTAACTCCTGAAACTCAGAGCCTTGATCATATCCTCTACCCGTCAAAAAGTCTGAATTCCCTACCATTAGCTCTACCCCTAACCTCGCAACAGTTGTTTAACCGTGCCCACTAACTCAGTTGGCTGAAACGGTTTGGCTATATAAGCATCTGCCCCTTGCTTCATGCCCCAATAGCGATCAAATTCTTCGCCTTTAGAAGAACACATCACCACCGGAACCTTCTGCGTTTTGGGGTCTGCTTTGAGTCGTCGGCAAACCTCGTAGCCATTCATTCGGGGCATCACGATATCCAGCACAACCAGGTCAGGACAATGCCCTTGGATCTGCTCTAAAGCTTCGACTCCATCGGTGGCAATGGTGACGGTTAACCCACTTCCTTTCAGCAGATCCGTAATCATTTCCCGTTGAGTGACGCTGTCTTCCACGACTAGAACTGTACTCATAACCCCTTACCTGTTTGCTGGATTGACCGATGACGGGTGAAATCCACCGTTGCTTACCTTAAACTATGTAATCACTAAAGTACCCCAATCCCTGAAAGAATCAGCTTTTCGCTAAAAATAAAGCCGATTTAGGTCAGATTGATTTCTAATCCTTCTTCAAGGGCATCTGATAAGAGCTGGTCTGCTTTGGGCTGGTCGGGGTGTCCTAAACCAACGTACTTTTCTAGCAACATGAGTAACTCGCTTTCTCCAAATGGCTTGGTTAAATAGT
Source organism: Phormidesmis sp. (assembly GCA_043772715.1). Lineage (GTDB taxonomy): Bacteria > Cyanobacteriota > Cyanobacteriia > Leptolyngbyales > Leptolyngbyaceae > Phormidesmis_A. The sequence continues at coordinate 740 of JAYVFW010000016.1, forward strand.
CGGTGGCTCCGACCATACGCGCTCTGACACGATCGGTAAAGCCATCTTTGCCCGTCAACATGACGATCGGGGTTTGACGAAACGCTGTTGACTTGCGAAGCATGGCGCAGATTTCATAGCCATCTAACTCCGGCATGGCAATGTCACAAAGAATCAGATCTGGCTTGAGTTGAAACACCAAACTCAGGGCTTTAAGCGGATTGTCGATCGCCGTCACTTCATAGCCATGCTGGTTGAGAATATACTCCACGGTTTTGCGAATTGTGGCTCCATCATCAATGCAAACAATTCTAGGGGTCTTGGTTTCCTGCCAAAAATCAAGACTAGGACGAGCTTTTGCCCCATTCCGGTCATCCAACTCAGGATGAGCCAGGTGTAACCATCCTCGTGTTACATAGGGATAAATTGCCCTGGCAACGGTGACAATATCGCGATTTAGATAGCGAGCGATTTGTCGTAGAGAAGTTTTGCCATCCGCATAGCGATCGAGCGTGCTGAACGTGGTTTCTGGTAGCGCCTTTTTTAATGCCGCGCCATTAGCAATTACAGGACATTGATCGGGTGAATAAAGATGAGGATGAAACTGCTTCCACTCTTGCACTTGCTTAATTGTCTTCGTCACTAGAGGGGTCGTCTCTAACGTCATGAGCTGCGGAGCTAAGGGGCTGCCAATCTCAAAGATAAAAGACCCTTGATGCAAACTCAGGAGGTCAAACAAAGTTTCGTGAATCATGCTTTGAATCACGCTCCGCCCTTGAGCGGGTGTCAAGCTGTGATTTTCCATCAACGCCCATAAGTAGCCGTATTCTGGGGCATTAAACGCCGCGATCGACGAAGACGATATCGCATCAACGGCGGTTTCTGCTTGATAACGGCGCAGATAATCTCGCAGTCGCAGCAAGCTGACATCGGTTTCTCCTGCATAGACGATTTGACCGTTGAGAAAGAAAGCAAACCATGACTGACCACTCAACGATCGAGGGCTGCGGAGGTCGATCGCTGATGCCCCATTCGCGGGTGGCCATGGCGAAGCGGGATAAGCTTCAACAAAAAGCTCGCCCGTACGCTGACCGAGTTCGATCAGTTGCAGGATGCTACGAATGTCAATCTCACTCAGTTGTCCTTGCATTCAAGTTAATCTGTCTCCTCAATGTGATCTGACGCTCCATCTTAATTTTGCCCCTGGTTTTGATCAGAAGAAAAGTTTTTACTGCTTTCTAGAAATCGGTGTGCTGTTTAGGCTATGGCGGCTCACGATAACCATCTCAGCAAAAAAATTGTGAAAGTGCTGTATCTATTAGGTCATTGGAAATCACAACATTACCGCAACTCCCATATTTTGGTCTGATTTATGAAGAGATCTCCGAATTTAATCTGAAAGTTCTTTACACCAATTAGCAATGGCAATGCTAGATTATAGAGCAATGAATCGCCCTGCACGATCGAGGAATGCTGTGTAGTATGGTCTGAAGAAGCGTGTGACTCAAATTTTAGAAACGAAACTTTTCCTAATAACAATACTCCGGACAAAATTTGAGCAGGTTTTAAGCCTCAAACCCTGATTCAACCGTGGACGGGATCTTATTATCAAAGTCAGAGGCAAAGCT
>JAYVFW010000017.1:0-21012 GCA_043772715.1 Phormidesmis sp.
CGATCGGTCTTGGTTGAGATGTGATCGCACCTCGACCAGTACTGATCGCACTTCAACCAAGACCGATCGCACCTCAACTAAGACTGATCACACCTCAATTAGGAGCGATCGCACCTCGACCAGTACTGATCGCACCTCAACCAAGACTGATCACATCTCAACTAAGACCGATCGTACTAAACCAGATTCGGAGGGCACCGATCGCGGCAGTGAAAGTGGGGAGATGTTCTTTAGCGAAGTTAGCAAGTTTAGAGCCTTTTTCAGCGATGTCTGATAAATCATCAAGGTTGTCTTTGGCACTTTTAAGGAGGTCTTGAGGTTTGTCTTTAGCAAGGCTGGTGAGGTTGTCGAGATAGCCAAGAGCACGTTGTTTGAAGCGATCGTCAAGGTCGCAGTCAGGGGCTTCGATCGCGGTGCGGAGTTGAGTAATCAGATCAATGAGTTCTTTGTCTTTGGGGTCTTCGCTTTCGCGCAGGGCGGCGAGGTTTAGGTTTAAGGTGCCGCTAATATCGCGTCCGGCAACGCCCGTTAAATCTTTACCCACTACACCAGAATTGTTGCTTCCCGCAGAGATGACATCTCCGCCTGCTTGAGTTTTAGAGCTTTCGTCTGTCATTTGATTTGCCTGAATGAGTTTAATGTCGGGTTTAAAGCTACTAAACAGTTGACTGATGAATTCTTGGTTCTCTTTGTTTGCTTCTGTTTTGCCTTCAAAATATCGAATTTTCTCGTTGGCGGCTTGCAGTTTGGTTTGAGTATCTTGAAAGGCTGCGTAGATTTTAACTTTGTCGGAGCCTTCAGGAACGGTGGCTCGGACGAGGACACGATCGCGATCCAACTCTTCTAAAACTTTAATGCGGGCTTCGGGGTCGTTTTCTAGGAATTGACTGAGGGCTTGCCTGAAGGCGATCGGGTCGGTGCCTCGGCGGAGAATAAAGTCGAGGGTGTCAGCAAATTTATCGACGAGTTTCTCAAAGTCGCCAGATTCAAAGCTGCCAGAGAGAGGGCGGCGATTTTGGCGATTTCGGTCGGGGGTGAGATAGATATAGTCGCAAACTAAGTCGTCGAACTGGGTGTCACTATTGATCGTCCAGTTTTGAATGCAGGCTCCGGTGAGGTTGGCGTGGCGAAAGTTGGTGCCGCCTGCTTTGACGTTAGTGAGGTTGGCAAAGTTGAGCTTCGCGTGTTCTAGATTTGAGCGAGTCAGATCTGCACCGCTGAGATTAGCTCTCATTAGGTCTACATCTGCGAGATGGCGATCGCTGATATCGAGATCAGAATAGATGCCATTAGTGCCTTTGCGACTAATCAAAAGTTGCATTCGGATCTCGGTAAAATTGATCGTTGCTCGCGCTCCCTCTGTATGGCTCCAATTAATATAACTTGTGTCTGCCTGATTAAAGTTGCAGTTATTGAGTGTGGCATGGCTAAAATCTACGCCCCGCAGATCTGCACCTTTAAAGTTTGTTCCTGTAGCATTTTTGAATTCTCGAATCGCTTCACGGGCGCTAAAGAGTGCAAAGTGTAGACATACAAGCGCTAAAACACTCAAGCCAATTCCTAAAAAAATTTGTCCTTTGTTGAAAGCTTCGATCGCTTTCAAAACTGCGCCTGTGCCTGCGAATGCAACTGCGCCCGTGAATGCGAATTTGCCTATGAGTGCGAATGTGCCTGTAAGTGCAAATGCGAGCGCGAGTGGAACTGCAAATGCGAGTGCGAATACGCCTGTGAATATAAATGCGACTGCGACTCCGAATGCGAATGCGCCTGTAATTAGTAATTCACTAATAATCTGTTTCTGGCTTCTCCCAGCAATTACTCTAGTGAAATTTGCACCGTTTAACTTCGCATTGCTAAAATCACATCCTCTAATGTCTCTCCCAACGAAATCCCATCCCTCACAGTTCATTCTTTTAAACGACCAGTTGCGTAAATCTTGCGGGAGTGGCTGAGTGATAGCTAAACGAGGCATAGCAAACGACTAAATTGAGGGCATTGTACCGTTATTCCCTATTCTGCAAGAAAATCCAGTGATCTAAGACATATAGTTTGTTCTGTTTTAGAAGTCATAGAGGCAAACCTATTCCTTCGCTCACTGCGTTTGAGAGATCTGCGTTGGTCGATCGTCCATCAGGTTAGAGCGATCTCACATAAAATAAAATCAGTGATGGTAAATTGCCGATGAATACTCGTCAAAAACTATTAGCTGTGATCGAACAGTTACCCGATCAACAACTCCGATCGCTTCTAGAAATTGCCCGATCGCTTTCACTTGAGGACAAATCGATCAATTTACAAGAATTAGGCATCCCTGAAGAGCAAGCGGCAGAGTTACGATCTCGCTTGAGTTCATTTTCTGAGGAATGGAATAGCCCAGAAATGGATATTTATGATGACTATGACAACTACCGGAAGTAACTACCATCGAGGAGACGTTGTTTTAGTCCTGTTTCCTAACTCAAATCTCCGCACTGCTAAACTTCGTCCTGCGCTTGTGGTGCAAGCAAATCATCTTCAAACTGAAATCTCACAGATTGTAGTTGCGATGATCACCAGTCGCATTTTTCGCGCTAATCATCCCAGTCGTGTGTTTGTGAGTCTTGCGACACCAGAAGGAGTTCAATCAGGATTGCTCACAGATTCAGTGGTCATGACCGATAATCTCGCCACGATCGCGGAGTCCGCCTTTCAACGAACCATTGGTTCTCTTCCCATGACAGACAGTGATGCTGCTTTAAAGCACACACTAAATTTGTGAGCAACCCTCAGAACTCGTGAAACAAAGGTCGATCGCGCTTTTAACGATCGCTCAACATTCCATAAACCGCCCAAATTGCCATCGCCCTCAGATAGTGACTCGCCCGAAACGTTCCATTAGCAGTAATGGCTTCTGGAGTGCGGAACTGCAAGCCATTGTCATAAATTTGTCGCACGACTGCCTCCGTTAAGGTCATCGCTTCATCTTTCATTCCCATTTGCACTAAGAATGCTGCCAATCCGAAATTGATGCCCGTCCAGACTTCGAGCGGGTGCGTCGCATTGGGATTTTCAGGAGACCCATCGGGACGAACGCCATTTGCTGCGCCGATCGGAGTTTGAATTCCTAACCCTTGATTCCTAACAAACTGATTAAATTTGATAAAGCAAGCGCCATACACCGTTTTGAGCGCAGACTCAGCGCATTCTTGAGGAACCACATCGGGCAGACCCAGCAATCTTGCGTAAAACTGTCCGCAAAGCTGATCTGCCATCACCACATCAGAGCCGCTCTGACTATCGAGGCGATAATATTGACCATTCCAGAGTGCTGATTGGTAAATCGCACGGGATTGATCAAGCCAAGTTTGAAACGTCGCAACCGATTCGTGAATTGATAAGGAATCGTGATTGATCATTAGGATTTGACCGATCGCGATCGCTGCTTCTAATGCTGCAATCCACAATCCTCCACAGTAAGCGCTCACTCCCTGCAATCGCCAATCATCAAACGTTTGATCCGGCGCACCAGAGTTTTCAGGAATGCCATCATTATCGAGATCAAACGCTTTGAGATAATGGAGCGTCTCAACGATCGCATCCCAACATTCCATCAAAAACTCAATATCGCTAGCACCCGTCCACACATAATCTCGATAAACCTGCAACACAAAATCTGATCCCAAATCCTTCCAAAGATTACAGTCTTGATAACTGGTGTAATTGGTCTTTTCCCAAACGTGTTCGTTAGGGGCACCCAGATCGTGAGGGGTCGCACCTGCGGCTTTGCGAATTGCTAACGGACTCTCTGCCCCGATCGTATAGTAATAGCCAATCACCCGCGTTCTCTCATCGCTCGTCGGAATCGATCGAGCAAACGCCCGAATTACCGATTTCTCTAACTTAGACCAGAGCATTAACAACCCAAAAGAGCCGTAGAGCCTGACATCCAGGCTTTCATACCAGCGATAATCGAGACACTCTAGCACCGCAAATTGACCCACTGGATCGCGCTCATCGGCTGCACTCCAAAGCGCTCCCCCGTCAGTGAGAATATAAAGCTCGTTAAACAGCGCCATTTTGAACCAGTCAGGCAAATCGTCACGATCGACGATCGGCTGCTGCCAAGTCTGGATTTTTTCATGCCAAGTTCGATAATGCTTTAAAGCGGTGCGGGCGATCGTCCAAGCATTGCGCCCAGTGCGTCCAAAAAAGTCGGTGTAGCGTCGAAAATAGTTAACCCCGGCTGCAAACTCTGTGATCGGAAAATCCCAACTGAGGACGAAAGGAATTTTGAGGGTTTGTCCCGGTTTGAGAGTGAATCGAACGGCGATCGCGCTGCCGATCTGCTCTCCAGCTTGCGCGGGGGTTTCATCGTCGCGATCGCAGAGTGAGCCATCTTTTGCAAAAGACTGCCACACGTCAGATCCATCGCCGACCGAGTTCCAACGAGTGTCGTAAAAAACTTCCCAGAGATAAGGGTTGAGAAGAGTTGCGATCGCCCACTGTCCATCGCCCTCTAAACAATCTTCGGATTCGCCTCCCATGACTATGCCAATTCTCTGTTCATCTCCCGTTAGGGCATTGAAGTTTCCCGTGCTTTCTCCCATTCGAGGCCGATAGTCATAGAATGGACTGCCGTCATCTCGCATTTGCACGTCGGGCGACTTGAGCGAATTGGTAAACCAGCCCGTCATATTTTCCCAACTCAGCATCACGCTCAGAGTAATCGGCTGATCCGTAGGGTTGTGCGCTGTCCATTCAAAGATAGCGATCGGGTAACTCGTTTCTTGATAATTATCGGCAACGATCGGCGAAAACTGTTCACACGTCAGATCGGCTTGAAAAACATTCTCGTAGACAAACCAACTCCGAGGATAGAGCGCTGAATACGTTCCGGTTGATTGTCCTGCTTGACTCGCAGGATAACGATTCCAGGTTTGCAACCAGTCCGCCGATTCTGTACTCAACGCATACGCCTGAGTCTGAGTGCCAACCTGCTCAAACACGCTAAACTGACACCCCGGAATCGTCTGAAAAACGTGTTCACCGCCGTCAATGTGCCAGAGATTAAAGTCACCGTTTGACGATCGCCCAATGCACCCCGCCCCAAATCCGCCCAACGGCATTCCGTGCCAGGGCCCGTCGTCTAAATTGCTGGCATAGCGAACGGTGTAAGGCTTTTCCCAACCCAGACCGATCGGACGGCTCCAAGCACACGTTGGGATATTGACGGACGGCTGCTGTTTTTTCATCTCCCGATTTTACGGGAATTGGGGACTTGAACAATCAGCTTACAAAAAACATCCCTAGTCGGTATACGATCGAGGTTCACAACGGTGAAAAAAATGGGAATCAAAATCATTGAGAACTTTGACAGCAGTTTTTCTCTCGATCCAGAAGCCAAAACTGCGTTGTTTGAGTTGCTGAGAAGTGAGGCGTTTTTGCAACAGGTTGCTCAAGCCCTAAAATGCCAGCAAGTTGAATTCACAGAACTGCTGTTTCAGCCCGTTCCTTACACAACCGCGACCCCCAAGGGAATGCCCACTGAGTTTGAGAAGTTTCACAACTCGGCGGATCATGCGATCGTCAATGTGCCCCCAAACTTTATGTTTAAAGCAAAAGTATTTAAACCCAGTCGATTGTGTGCAATCTACAGGAAAGCCAGTTAAATCTATCCAACTTTTTCTTACCGTCCAAAATGACTTCTCAAATCAACATTCCAACTCTCGCGAGTTTAGACTATATTCCCTACGTCAACGATCGCGGTCAATTGCCCGAAGAACTTCGCGGAAAAGTTGGGGCATATGCTGTTTTTGATCAAAGTAAAACCCTGCAATTTGTTGGCTTTTCTCGCGATATTTTCTTAGGCTTAAAGCAACATTTAGTTCGTCAACCTGAAGGATGTTATTGGGTGAAGTTTAGTCCTGTAGAACGCCCTAGTCGCACTTTTCTCGAAAGCATCCGAGACACTTGGATCGCTGAAAATAATTCGACTCCACCGGGCAACGGCATCGACGAAGCTAGATGGAATCAGCCCATTCAAGTCAAAGGAATGATGACTCCTGAAGAAAAAGCAAATTACACGAAGACGACGATCGAAGAAATCACTCAGATCAAAATCCTTAAAAATGTAGCCCGACGAGTTGAGGCAGAAATTTTAACTCAGCTAAAAGCACGAGGAATCCAAGAAGAAATTCGCTTTAACCCAAAGTTAAAAGAAGAAGGATTATTAGATTTGAAATAGGTATAAATGGCACAAAAAAAGGAGCCTCAAAGAGACTCCAACATCATCAGAAAAGTTATTTAGGCAAAGTCAATTATTTAATCGAAACCTTACCGCCAGCTTCTTCGATTTGCTTCTTGATATCTTCAGCTTCAGCTTTGGCAACGCCTTCTTTCAGCGCCTTAGGTGCCGCTTCAACGAGATCCTTAGCTTCCTTCAGACCCAACCCAGTGATCGTCCGAACGACCTTCAGAATCGCGATCTTCTTGTCAGCAGGCACATCATCCAAGACCGCGCTAAACTCGGTCTGCTCTTCGACTTCTTCAGCCGGAGCCGCAGCGCCAGGAGCCATCATCATCATGCCACCAGCCGGAGCCGCAGCGCTTACGCCAAAGGTTTCTTCGATTTGCTTGACCAGATCGGCCGCTTCCAGCAAGGTCAAGCCTTTTAACTTGTCAATAATTTCGTCAACAGCAGCCATGAGATTAACTCCTAAGATTCTAGATTTTGAACTTTAGATTTTGAGTCGAGTCTTCAATGCAGAATTCACAACTCAAAATTCGTCGTATTAAGCAGATTCCTTCTCGGAAATTTGCTTGATCGCGCGTGCTAAACCAGACGGCACTTCATTGATGCCCACTGCCAGCTTGGTTGCCACGCCGTTGATTGCGCCAGCAATTTGTGCCAGAAGCTGCTCTTTAGAAGGCAGATCTGCGATCGCCTTCAGATCCGCCTCAGTCAGCAATTTACCGTCCATCACGCCGCCGCGAATTTCGGTTTTTTTGCTGGCTTTTTGGAACTCTTGATACGCCTTGATCGCACCGCCCAGGTCATCTTTGACCATCACAAACGCAGAGTCGCCCTTGAGAATTTCACTCACGGCTCGCCAGCGATCGTCGTCCTGAACTGCGATGCCCATGAACGTATTTTTCGTTACCTTGCAGCTTCCGCCTTTAGAACGAAGACGATTTCGCAAATCGCCGATTTCGCCTACGCTTAAGCCTCGGTAATTGACGATAAACATCAACTGAGATTCATTCAGCGATTGCTTAAGGTCAGCAACGATTTGCCTTTTGTTTTCTGGCGTTCTACCCACTCGAAATCACCTCCTTAAACTGGGTTGTAATCACTCACTTGATTTGCTCTCACTGCCCAGCCAAAAACAAACCCCGACAGTGATGTGCCAGGGTGAAATGTGTTCTAATCCCGGTGCAAGTTTTGTGCATCCAGGATGTTAGAAAACAAACCTCGGCAGGAATTTTATGCTTAACGCACCTGCTGTCTCTGGCTTGGTTATTCAGTTTGAGCAAATTTTTCTTGCGCCTTTCTCCTAATTGAAGACCCGACTTATACAGCGTCCCCTAATTTAAAGTCACGCAGGGCATTAATGTCAACCTCGATCGACGGTCCCATCGTAGAAGACACGTAAACGCTCCGCCAATAACGACCTTTTGCGCCCGCAGGACGGTTGCGATCGATCGTTTCTTGCAGCGCTTTCAGGTTCTCTAACAAATCGTCAGCCGAGAAGGCAGCTTTGCCAAACAAGACATGAACGATGCCCGTTTTATCTGCCCGAAACTCTAGTTTCCCGGCTTTAAACTCAGCGATCGCGGGACCTAAATCATAAGTCACGGTGCCACCTTTAGGAGAAGGCATCAAACCACGAGGCCCTAAGACTCGACCTAACTTTGCCACTTGGGGCATCATGTCAGGAGTCGCAATCAGCAGGTCAAAATCCATCATTCCCTTTTGGATTTCGTCGATCAGTTCTTCAGACCCGGCGATGTCTGCGCCCGCAACGGTTGCTTCGTTGACCTTCTCGCCTCGTGCAATCACCGCAACGCGAATCGTCTGACCTGTCCCTTTGGGAAGCGATACGGTCGTTCTCAACTGTTGGTCAGCATACTTTGGGTCGATGCCTAGACGCACATGAGCCTCTGCCGACTCCGCGAACTTAGCGGTCGCGGTTTCTTTTAACAGGTTGAGCGCTTCTACGGGTTCGTAGGCACGTTCTTCAACTTTTCCCAGCAATTCTTTGAGTCTTCGAGATACTTTTTTCATGTCTCTTCTTTGGGGTCGCTAACGAGGACTTTCCTCTCCCCCGATAAGGGTGATTGATGACTTAAGCGCTAACCGTAATGCCCATATTTTTAGCAGTGCCTTCGATGATTTTCATCGCTGCTTCGATATCGTTGGCATTGAGGTCAGGCATTTTGGTCTTGGCGATGTCTTCTAACTGAGCGCGGGTGATCGAACCAACTTTTTTACGGTTGGGTTCGCCTGAGCCAGTCTCAATTCCCGCAGCTTTTGCAATTAGCTTGGACGCGGGAGGCGTTTTGAGAATAAACGTGAAACTGCGGTCTTCATAAACCGAGATTTCTACCGGAACCACCATCCCTGCCTGATCGGCAGTTCTAGCGTTATATTCCTTGCAGAACATCATGATATTGACCCCATGCTGACCAAGCGCAGGCCCGATCGGAGGTGCTGGATTTGCTTTTCCGGCGTTAATAGCTAACTTAATAACCGCCGCGATTTTTTTTGCCATCGATCGTGATCTCTTTGAGAATCCAAACTAAACTTTCTGAACTTGATTGACTTCTAGCTCCACGGGGGTGTCCCGCCCGAAGATAGAAAGCAGAGCTTTGAGTTTGTTACGCTCACCGCTCACCTCAATCACTTCGCCTTCAAAGTCCTTAAACGGACCTGAAAGCACGACGATCTTATCGCCTGCTGCCATGTCAATTTTTCTGACTGGCTCCTGCTCTTGGGACTGTTTGAAGATGCGCTCAACTTCTGAATGACCCAAGGGCATTGGTTTGACGTGACCCCGCCCACGACCATAGCGGCGCTTCTGCTCTGCGCCCACAAAGTTGATCACGTTTGGCGTGTTTTTGATCACCTGCCAAGTGTCGTCATCCATCAACATTCTCACTAAGACGTAGCCAGGAAAGACTTTTTCAGCTCCTTCTTTAGGCTTGCCGTCTTTTTGGGGTCTCAAGATAGGCGTTTCAGGGATCTGAACATCCAAAATTCTGTTGGCGACATCCAGGGTTTGGATGCGCTGCTCTAAGTTAGCTTTGACACGCTTTTCGCAGCCAGAGGCAACCTGCACGGCATACCAGCGAGCTTTTTCTAGCTGGACGTTTTCCTCTGGGTTTTCGCCTGCTGCGCTATAGGGCTGATTTAAGTCTCTCGACTCGTCTGATGTAAAAGTCATCCAAACACCTTCAGCTGCGCCCATTGGAAGAGTTGGTCTACTAGGTAGATTAAGGTTGCAGAGAGCGTCACCATCAAAATTACTGCGATCGACTCGCTAATGAGCTGCTGTCGGCTGGGCCACACTACTTTATCTAGTTCTTCTCGCGTTTCCTTAAGAAAAGTGCTGGGGCTGAAATTTGCCTTTTGCTCTGGAATGGTTGCTTCATCTTTTTTTACCACAGTTCCTAAGCGCTCCCGTCAGGCTAATTGATGAGTGATTTAAAACCCTATAGGCTTGATTGTCTAACCTAGAGGAAACCACGAATTCGCTTGCGCTAAGTTCAGAATAATTCAGCGCGCCCTGGAGGACTTGAACCCCCGACATCAGGTTTTGGAGACCTGCGTTCTACCAACTGAACTAAGAGCGCACAAGCCGAACTGATCTGAATTGCCACTTACTTAGTCTAACAGCTATTGACGATTTAGCTTCTAGCGATTGTGAAAGACCAATCGCTAGAAGCTAACCGCTTAGAGCGGACGATCGAAGCGTTGCTTCAAACGGGTTGCCTTACCGACGCGATCGCGCAGATAGTAAAGTTTAGCCCGACGAACTCGACCCCGACGCAGCACCTTAATGCTTTCAATGCGAGGGGAATGGATCAGAAAAACACGCTCTACGCCCACATTTTGAAAGACACGGCGGACGGTAATGTTTTGAGTAATTCCGGCGCTGCCCTTAGCGATGATCACCCCTTCATAGGGCTGAGTGCGCTCTTTGTCACCCTCTTTGATCTTGACACCCACGCGAACTGTGTCGCCCACATGGAGGATGGGAAGGTCTGATTTAATTTGTTCCGCTTCAATCGAGCGGATCAGTTCCTGCGCTTTCATAGGGCTTCAAAAAACTCACAATTGCTTATTGTAGCTTAGGGTCTTGCTTCTCGTCTAGAGGTTGACCTAAACATTATAGTAACTGACTAACCTGCTATCTGTGCAAAAATCTTGAAAACGGGACGATCTCACCTACAAAATTGATTGTTTTTACTTTGTAGCAATACTTAAGCCCTGCTTAAGTTTATTCTTCCATCCCCCCCCATGGGATTGAATTATGTAGCAGACGTGAAGTTTACTGAACGTTTAGAAATCTGTCTAGCTACCTATCTCAAAATGGATGCAGTTTTATCGTCGATGATTTTGTCGTCCTACCCGCTCCACTGGGTCACGCCTCAGTTAGCCATGCACATCCCGGATGGTTTTCTGAGTTTTCCGGTGATTTTGGTGACTTGGGTGCTGGCGATCGCACTGATTGCGGTTTCGCTCAATCGAGTTCAAGAAGAATATCAAGAGCGCACAGTTCCATTGATGGGGGTCTGTGCTGCGTTTATCTTTGCGGCTCAGATGATTAACTTTCCAATCCCAGGCGGCACATCGGGGCACTTGCTGGGTGGAACCTTTGCCGGAGTCTTACTTGGACCTTGGGCTGGATCACTGGTGATGGCAGTCGTATTTATTGTTCAAGCAACATTGTTTCAAGATGGCGGTCTAACGGTGCTGGGAGCTAATATCGTCAACATGGGGTTGATTGGCACCTTTGGTGGTTATTATCTCTATCGCACGATTCGCTACGCTTTAGGTCGAGATAGCTTTCGAGGCATCATCGTTGGCACCGCGATCGCCGCCTGGACAAGTGTGGTCGTCGCCTCAATCGTTTGCGCGTTTCAATTAGCGATATCAGGAACGGTGCCCCTCGCGGTGGCTCTATCTGCGATGGTATTCTGGCACGTCATGATTGGCATTGGAGAAGCTATTATCACCGTGATTGCAGTTAGCTATATCTGGCGAACTCGACCCGACCTACTTTATAAAGCACCTCGCACTGCACCCATCAATGCGTCTCGTCCCCTCTCGCCTCGCTAATCAGGATTGCAAAATTATGAATCAACGAAATCGCGCGTTTGTTATTTCTGGATTGGGAATTGCGCTCCTGATTGCCGTTTTTCTGTCTCCTTTTGCCAGTCAGAGTCCTGATGGACTTGATCGAGCCTCACAAGACCATGGCTTTGATAAAAAAGCGGTTGAAGAACCCGTCGCCCACAAGCTGCCGTTTTATCAGATGTTTGATCAATATGCGCTGCGAGGCGTTCCTGAACAGATTGCAACCCCGATCGCAGGGCTAGTTGGAACCCTGGTAGTTTTTGGTTTAGCCTGGGGAGTCGGTAAGCTGGCTGTCCGCAATTCTCGACCAGAGGATCAAATTCGGGACGATCGCTAACCAGATTTTTTGTCTGTTCACACTGAGTTCTATTTTTTGGTCACTGAATGCTGTTACATATTGGAGGCTTTCGTTTAGACATAGACAGCCAGGGAGAAACGATTTGGCATCATCTCATTCCTCAAACGCGGGTTTTGTGCGCGGTGCTGTTTGTGTTTGCGATCTCGCTCACTCCCAATGGGCGCTGGTGGACGTGGGCAATTTATGGGGCGACTGTGGCTGCAATCATTCTTATGAGTCGCGTCTCATTGCAGGTGTTGTTCAAGCGAGTGGCCGTTGAGTTTGTCTTTATTGGTGTGGTCATTCTCGGAACTCTATTTCGCGATGGGGGGCAGGTGCTGTGGCAGTGGGGCTGGTTGAGAGTTACTACCGAAGGTCTAACCGTTTTAGGAAGCGTGTCAATTAAGGCACTGCTTTCGCTGTTAGTCATGAATGTCTTAATTCTTACAACCTCTGTACCAGCGTTGCTTCATGCTTTGGCTGCCCTACGAGTTCCGCCGCTGCTAGTTGCAATTTTGGCTGCAATGTATCGCTACATCGCAGTGTTGGCTGAAGAGTTTAACTCAATGCAGCGAGCGGCGCGATCGCGCAATCTGTTAGGCAGTGGAGAGCGCCAGCGCACCGTGATTGGTAATATGTTTGGTTCGTTATTTATTCGCACCTATGAGCGAGGAGAGCGTGTTCATCAAGCAATGCTAGCGCGAGGCTATGCAGGACTCCCCCCGATGGCAGACGTGCCTCAAACAAAACAACGCGATATTGTAGCCATTACTCTAACGGCGATTTTGGCGTTATCGGGTCAAGCAATTTACCTACTTTGAATCATTCTATTGGCTCGTTCCCTATTCGTTTCGATCTATGCACCACAATCCGATCTCTATTCAAAGTCTCAGCTATGTTTACTCAGATGGGACACAAGCCCTCAATGAAATTAGTTTGTCAATCCGAGCAGGTGAGCGAGTTGCATTAGTCGGAGCCAACGGTTCAGGAAAATCTACACTACTCTTGCACTTCAATGGGTTATTAACGCCACAGGCGGGAGAGGTGATCGTCGGAGAATTAGCGATCGAGCCGCAAAACCTCAAGCAGATTCGCAACTTTGTAGGGTTAGTGTTTCAAAATCCAGACGACCAGCTATTCATGCCGACTGTTTGGGAAGATGTCACGTTTGGTCCGCTTAATCAAGGAGTGACAGGAGAAGCGCTCAACCATCGCGTTATTCATGCGCTGCAAGCGGTTGGGCTTGATCCAGGCTTATATACTTCTCGCAGTGCCAATGGTTTATCGGGCGGAGAGAAAAAACGAGTCGCGATCGCTGGGGTTCTCGCTATGCAGCCTCAAGTGTTGGTATTGGATGAACCATCGGCTCAGTTAGATCCGCGATCGCGCCGACAGTTGATTGAATTATTAGATTCGTTGCCCTTGACTCAGTTAATTGCAACCCACGATTTAGATTTAGCGCTGGAACTGTGCGATCGCACGATCGTCTTAAGCCAAGGTCAGATTGTTTATGATGGCGAAACCGAGCGCGTTTTGAGCGACCCCGAACTTCTGGCTAAACACGCCCTTGAGTTGCCCCTCTGCTATAGCCGCCCCTATTGCCAGGTTGAAGATGCGCCTCTCAGTGTTTCTTTACACTCGCATTGAGTAGAGTTTATAGAACCTGAAACCTGAAGATGAAGAAACGCAAAGTCGAACTGGAAGGCGTAACTTTGGATCTGGGGTAGGTTTAGATTTGAAAAAATAAGCCAAGGCTGAAAGCCTTTCTTGCGTTTTTCAAGGTTTCTCGCTAAGATTCTACTTAATTAAATACGGTAGACCGACTGGTAAACTGTAGATTAGAAAGGCGGAAAATAATTATGCAAGCACTCATCGATGAAGATACACGATCGACTCAAAAGCGCATTCGCATTCGCATTCCCAAGCACTATCATCAGGAACCTGTCATTTCTCGCCTCATCTCTGACTATTCGCTTACGGTAAATATCACAGCCGCTATTCTAGGCGCAAACGCCAATGGCGATGGCTGGTTTGACCTAAATCTCCAGGGAAGTCAAGCTCAAATAGAGAATGCGCTCACCTATCTTGCAGAGTTAGATCTAGAAGTCTGGAACGAGTCTGAGACCGATGGTTGGTGAAGGGATTTATGAGTCCAATGTTCAAACAAAAAGGTCTCGATCGTGAGGACAGCGATCGAGACCTTTTTAATTAATCGTCTAATTCACTAGCTCAACCGACCCGTCAGAGAAGACGGAGACAGATCAGACCAAGATTGCTTCACTAGGTCAGCATCTGCTTGAACGCTACCGAGATAGTTACCCGCAGGCAGCGATGGGAAGCGCTTATAAGGCACCACATCTTCGCCAAAGAAACGAGCATATTCAGCACTATCCACCATTGCTTCAACTGCCGCTTTTAGCCCGTTATCTGCCAGCAGCTTGTTATATTGGCGAATCTCAGCCTGAGTTGCCGGAGCGCGACCCAGCAAGTGACGGAATAAGAACTCAATCACCTTGGTGTTGGGATAAGGCGTGTAGAAGCGACGACAGTATATCTCCGAGCTTGCTAGGGTCTTGACGAACTCGCGAACTGAAATTTCGCCGTTGCGAAGCTTACTCTCTAAGTCTGATCGTCGGAACTGACTAGGAGTCTGACCGCTAAACACGTCCATCACCTGAACGTAAATTGCATTCAGCACTAGCTCAGTTTCGCCTTGACCCATGCCGGGGTTCATGCGGAAGATGCGAGCAGGTTTGCGGCGAGTCGTACCCACGCCCACTTCAACCGATTGACCGCTGCCGTTCGAGAACGATCGACCCAGTTCGATGAATAGAGGCTTGCTCTTATCCATCTGAAGCGCCTCCGCAGCTTGATCAGCGATCGCTTTGCCTGTCAACGGCAGTTTGCTAGAGTCCATGCGCGGCTTCAGAGTTGCGAAGCTGGGATTCTCAACTTTGTTGTCTTGCTTGGTCAGCTTGTTGTAGAGCGTTTGGCTGTTGGGGAAGTTTGCCGCTGGGAGGGTCAAGAATCGGTTGTAAGGAACAGTGTCCTCTCCAAACGCTTGAGCATACTCCATGCTGTTAACCATTGACCCAACAAATGCCTTGATCCCTTGAGTTGCCAAAATCTGGTTATATTTGCGGATTTCAGCTTGATCAAGCGGAGCGCGACCTAAAAAGTGCTTAGTGCCTAACTCAATCACTTTCGTGTTGGGATAAGGTGCGTAAAACTCCTTGAGGTAGAGACTCGAAACGCCTAAGCCTTCGATGAACTCTTTGAGGTTGATTTCGCCGTTGCCAAGTTTGCTCTCCAGTTCAGTGAACTCGTTTTTGACCACATAAGGAGCAATGTCACGCTCAAAGATTTGGCGATAAGCAGCCCCTGCAATCACTTTCAGGTTTGCTTTGTCTGACAAATTCGTGAGCTTGAAGACCTTGGTTTGTTCGCGCTTCTTGCTAACGCCTTGATTGATGCGGAATCGAACATCGGGTTCTGTCCGCATTCCTTCAACGGCACCCAGCTCAACAAAGCGAGGGGTTTCTTCGAGAATGACTTTGGGCATTCCTTTATCGGCGATCGAACCCACGCGGCTCGTTCGCAGTGAAAGACCTGCTGGGGTTAGATAGCGCTCATAAGGAACGGTGTCTTCACCAAAGGTTTCATTATATTCAACGGTGTCTAAAATCGCATCGACGACGGCATAAAAACCTTTCTTAGAGGCAAGATCGAAGTATTTATTGGTTTCTTGACGACCGTAAGTCGGGCGACCGAGCAGACGACGGTGAATATACTCGATCGACTTCATCACATACAACGAAGTCCAATAAAGGGAGCGGAACAGGTTTGACTTAGCAAGGCGACGCACAAACTCACGAATCGTGATTTCACCATTTTCTAGCTTGATTTCGTCAAACTTCAGGCGTTGACCGTCATAGACAGCCCGCCCAAAGACCTGTAAATAGGTAGCCCGAATCACAGCTTGCGTAGAGCTTTCTGAAAACTTGACGCTCACGCCTTTGTTATTAACAGAGCGCTTGCCATAAGTGTTGGAGAACCCTGGCAACTGATCGAGCTTGAAGATTTTGGGGCCGAGGGTGCCAGGGGCGATGCCTCTCGCTCCAGGGTTGCTGAGTTGGTTGTTGATGCCTGCGCCGCGATTGATCAAAATCCGGCGGGTGTCTTTGCCAAAAGGTGCAGGACTGCTGCTGGGATTGCGAGTCTCTTTCGGGAAGATGGCACCGAATTGGATTTCTAACGGATCGTTGCCAGAACCGTAAACGTGTTGGTCAGGTAATGGTCGATCGTATGCCGCAAACGTTGTGAGGAACTGAGGAATCTTCCGAAACGGTGCGCTGTAGTTAAACAGATCTTGTTGCGGGCCCCAGTTGCGACATTCTTGGGCTTCTTGACCTAAACCGCGCAGATAAGGAACCGTTTCCTCGCCGAAGTAATCGGAATATTCATCTGAATCAACCAGAGCATCCACTAAGGCAGGTAAACCGCCGGTTGAGACGATCGAGAAGTATTTCTGCACTTCTTCTCGGCTACTCGGACCGCGACCCAAAATGTGACGGAACGCCAACTCAAGCGCACGGCTGTTGATGTAAGGGTCAAAGAAATTTTTGCGATAGAGCGGAGACTTCGCCAAGCGACGAATAAACTCCTTCATGGAGATTTCGCCGTTTTTGACTTTAGACTCTAAGTCCGAAATCGACAGCGAGTAAGCACGGGTGATATCGCGCTCAAACACTTGACGGTAGGCGGCTTTGACAATCTCATTCTTCTCAGAAGAAGACAAACCCGGCTTCATCGCATATTTGGGGCGACGCTCAGATGCATTGAAATAAATCTGAGGAAGCTGTAGACCTTGCAGGTCATTAGAGGGACGTTGACGCACCTTGTCTGAAGGGGTTGGAGCTTTAAATTCTGTAATCAGGACATCGAAGTATTGAGACACAATCTCGATCGCTTCGGCATCGTTGCGAAAGTAGTTAGAGGCAGCGGTCTTCATCTCTAGCAATGCCACGATCGTGGCTTCGCCCGAACAGGCGTTCTCGATGATTTCGCGCAAACCTCGGACGTTAACCGAGATGATGTTGGGATCGCCTGCCACGATCGCGTAGGTGACATATCGCAAAAACCAACTCAAGTCCCGCAGCGATTTCGCCATGTTGCTCGGACCGTAGCGGGCAACGTTAATGGGGCGGAAATTTGCAGGAATCGCATTGTTTCCGGGAGTCAAGAAAAAGGCGCGAACTCCATCTAAGAAGCCACCATTGCCGCCACTAGCATAGGTTGCTGTGCCCAGTTTCATGGCTTCTGGGGTGTCTACGATGGTGCCAGCCATGCTCATGACAGGCGCTTCCGCCGGCTTTTCTAAGAACGCCATTGGCGAACCGCCTACAAAAATGCGATTTGCCGCACGGGACACAATTAGCTCTGAGTTACGGGTCAATAACTCAGAAATTTCTAGGCGTTTGGCACCCGAACTGAAATAGCGAGCTAACTCGTCTAGCTCGCCTCGATCGAGAAACCGATCTTGCTGTTCGACTTGCGAAATAGTCGCAACAGGGACTGTTTGGTATAGTTGCGGGCGTGCAACCGAGCTTCCACCACTTGCCTTAACACTCATTGGATTTCTAAAGCTCCCATTTAACGGATCGTTACTGTGTTAAATCTGACCAGAGTGTCACCTGTCACCGTCAATCAGCCTCGTTACTTCTAGAACATAAATTCTAGTGAAGTAATGAACCACATGAATACAACGCTACCCAGGGTCAACTACGCTTACTTTTAGATTAAAACGTTTCGGGTTCAAACACTGAATTATTAAAAAGTGTGTAGAACCAATTTGTCAGGTCTGCTAAACATCATAAAAGTAAGAGGGAAACTATCTGAGAACAAATAGAAGTTTTGTAACAAAACATCAGAATTCAAGGTTAAAAGCCAGTCTCTCATTTCTAAAACTAGGAGCGATTTAAGCCATGAGAACGACAATCCAACAGCTATTAGGCAATCATCAAAGGTTTCATGTCTGTCCAATCTGCTGCATTTTGCCGCCGCATATGACCGATCACATTATTCTTAGCGGCAGTCAAACCCAGCGTGCATGGGCATTAGAAACGCTGAGATCGTCCGAACAATTTCGAGGACGACGGGAGGCGATCGGTAACACTCGGTTCATGGCACCCGCCGGAACAAAGCGCCGCACAATCTTCAACGCCAAAAATGGCACCGATTTGCCAGGAACCCTAGTGCGCGGGGAGGGCGATCCCCCTACAGGTGATATTGCGGTTGATGAAGCTTACGACGGGTCAGGCGCGACCTATGATTTTTATTACGAAGTGTTTCAACGCGACTCGATCGACGGGTTTGGAATGCGGCTGGATTCTACCGTTCACTTTGAGCGCAACTATGACAACGCCTTTTTTAATGGCAGTCAGATGGTTTACGGCGATGGAGATGGCGAGATCTTCGATCGCTTTACTAAATCGATCGATGTGATCGGGCATGAGTTAACGCACGGGGTGACTCAAAGTGAAGCCGGGTTGCTCTATAAAGGACAATCTGGCGCACTCAACGAATCTTTCTCCGATGTCTTTGGTTCGTTGATCAAGCAAAAAACGTTGAGCCAAACTGCCGATCAAGCAGACTGGCTGATTGGGCAAGGGCTATTTATGCCTAAGGTCAATGGAGTGGCTCTGCGATCGATGAAAGCCCCCGGCACCGCATATGATGATCGAGTTTTGGGCAAAGATCCTCAACCTGCGCTTCTTAAAGATTTATATACCGGCACTGCGGATAATGGCGGAGTTCACATCAATTCAGGCATTCCAAATCGGGCGTTTTATTTAGCGGCGACCGAGATTGGGGGGCACGCTTGGGAGAAAGCCGGAAAAATCTGGTATGTGGCGTTAACTGAGCGTCTGAGACGCAGAGCCACCTTCAAAACTGCTGCTAGCGCTACGACGACGATCGCCGCAGAACTCTACGGTAAAAATGGCAAAGAACACGTTGCCGTACAAAATGCTTGGAAAACGGTTGGAGTCATCTAGAAAATATAAGGGTGAACGAAGCGCAAAAATTTCTGAGTTCACCCTCTTTCAGCCTTTAGCAATTCATTCACCTTTCACTTTTTACCTTTTATGAAAGTCACTTTTGAGCGTAGCGGTGGTTTTGCCGGAATCATCATGACTACAACAGTTGACACAGAGACGCTGCCGACGGCTGAAGGTGAACATCTTTGCCACCTGATGCAGACCACAGACTTTTTTCATCTACCTGCCATGATCGCGGCTGCCAATTCTCAGCCCGATCGCTTTCAATACAAAGTCACTGCCGAGGATGGCAGTCAGCATCACACCGTTCAGGTCAGCGAGTCGGCAGTACCCAACCAGTTACGACCGCTCCTAAACTGGCTGACAGAGATGACTCGGAACCAGTAGAAAACTATTTACCAAAACTCCCCAGGCAAGATTCGAACTTGCGACCAATCGATTAACAGTCGATCGCTCTACCACTGAGCTACTGAGGAACGTTACTCATCGCGAACCTCATAATAACGATAAACGCAATCTTTTGACAAGCTTTTTGCAAACTTATTTCCGATCTTCGCCAAATCGCAGACGGGCTAACCGTTCTTGAGCGATCGGGTCGAGAGAATTAAACAAAAACCGACCAGACGATTTCTTAGCGTCTTTCTGTTTACGCTGAACTCGACGGGTCGCAAAATCGACATCATTGGCTAATTGTTGGGCTGACATCCATTCTGCCCCATAGCCGATCACGGTAAGTTGCTGTGCCCGATCGGAGGTGGCCACAATCAGCCGTTGATGAAATTTGCGAATGTCGTGTCGAAAGTCGGCGCATGATCGCTCTATATAAGTGTCTGCGGTTTGCCCAAAATCAGTATAGTGAACCGATAAATTAGGCGTGATCACTTCGCGATTGGCGAGACTGTCGCGATATTGAGCATCAAAGACAACCTGAGTGTCAAACCCCTGAAAGGCGCTGTAGCCTGTGAGCGCTGCAATCAATTGGCGACGCGCTTCTTCAAGCCCTTCGCAATCAC
This sequence comes from Phormidesmis sp., assembly GCA_043772715.1. Taxonomy (GTDB): domain Bacteria; phylum Cyanobacteriota; class Cyanobacteriia; order Leptolyngbyales; family Leptolyngbyaceae; genus Phormidesmis_A. Next base: position 19,747 of record JAYVFW010000017.1, read on the forward strand.
GCACTTGTTTCAGGTCATGCCAAGCTCCGACTATGTTATAGCCGTCTACCAACAACACAGCTTGTGGCGCGGAATGTGGCATGAGTTTGGAGTGGATACAATAGACGGTCGCAGTCAGCGGCTTCTCACTCCTTAATATTGGCACCTCCGATCGAGGTTTGTATACAAAAACTCGCACAAAAGCTGGAGATGGACTACAAAATTCATCCTCGCAGTTGTGCAAAGTCAGCGATCGATTAAAGTCAGTCTGCCAGTTCTTCAGTCTGCATTAAGCGTTGTCTCAATCGTTTGGGATCTCCCTGATCCACGACTCGCCCCTTTTCTAGTAAAAAAGCACCATCGCAGTAATCTAACTCATCTAATCGGTGAGTCACCCACAACGCAGTCATACCTCGGTTTTTCACTAGCTTTTGGACTTGAGCCACCAGATCTAACTGACTGTCTGGGTCGAGCAAGGCAGTCGGTTCGTCTAAGAGCAAAACCTCGCAGTGACGGGCAACGGCTCCAGCGATCGCCACTCGCTGCTTTTGTCCCCCACTGAGTGCGTATATAGGTCGGCGTTGCAGAGACAATAGATTGACGGCTGCCAGAGACTCTTCTACTCGCTGGCGCACTTCTAAGATTGACAGCTTTTCTTGAACTAACCCAAACGCAACGTCTGCGCCCACAGTCGGCATCACAAGCTGATGGTCTGGGTTTTGAAACACGAATCCTATAGGCGGAGAAATTTCTATATTGCCTGAGTCGGGCGTTAACAGCCCTGCCAATAGCCTTAATAAAGTAGATTTACCACTGCCATTCGTGCCCAAAAGCATCCAAAACTCTCCTGTAGGCACTTCTAGAGAGCAGGATTTTAAAACGCTTCTGTCTTCAGACCAGCTAAAGCAGAGATCGTGAATATGAATGGCAGCAGTAGATCCAGAAGTCATAGAGGCACTTACTCAGCCATTGAGAAGAAACCGGGCGCTCTGCCAGAAGCAGATGCACTAGATTTCTCATAGATCTGCACCGCAGCAATGCCATCGCTGAGAAGGGCAAGTTTTTTATCGGTTTGACGATCGCAGGTCAGCTCTAAAACTTGACTGCCGCCAGCACGCATTGCTTCTGTGATCTCTTGATAAGTCGTTTCCGCATCTTCTGCGGACTTGCGCTGCACCGAAAGTGGAACAGGAGTAGTCTTCAACGTCAATTCGATGATGAACATAAGAGAGTGCTTTACGGATAAACAAGATCTAGTATGGCAAATATCTGCCCAACCAGTTGCCT
>JAYVFW010000018.1:0-6473 GCA_043772715.1 Phormidesmis sp.
ATAGATACTGGAGATACCCCCTAGATTGGATTCTCAGCTTTATGAGCCTGATTCAGCATCTTCAAACCGTTCGAGATTATCGCACTCAACCTGATTACCCGCTCTGGGTGATTCTGGTTTGGCGTTACTGAATGCAAATATGAATCAGCCCTGCGCCTTGGAACCGTCGAGCTACCCATAGGTGCTGTGACTGCATTGCTTGGCTCACCGCTGTTTATTTGGTTGCTGTATCGTCGATCGCACTCCAAATCCTTATGAACTTTGATCCGTTTGTGTTAGAAACTCGATCGCTCTCCGGTGGCTATCAAGATCAGCAAATTGTTGAAAACATTGAACTAACCCTTCAGCTTGGAGAATGGCTGAGTCTATTAGGCGCGAATGGTTCAGGGAAGACAACGTTGCTGAAACTAATCAGTCGGATTTTGCCAATACAGGATGGGCTTGTTTTACTGGATGGTCAATCAATTCACCATCAGCCCGCAAAACTAGTCGCGCAAACGTTAGCACTTTTACCGCAACAGCAAACGATTCCAGATGGGCTAACGGTGCATCAGCTTGTGAGCTTAGGGAGAACACCGCATCAGTCTTGGTGGCAATGGGAATTGGATCGAGAAGATCAGCAAAAAGTAGACATTGCGTTAATGCAAACGCAAATGGAATCGTTTCACGATCGCTCCATCGAAGATCTATCAGGAGGTAAACGTCAACGCGCATTTTTAGCAATGGCACTCGCACAAGATCCAAAAGTGCTGCTATTAGACGAACTGACCACTTATTTAGATATTCGCTATCAGTTGGAACTACTAGAATTGTTAAAACATCTGAAGCAAGAACGAGGCTTATCGATCATTACAGTCTTGCATGAGATCAACTTAGCGGCGCGGTATAGCGATCGGTTAGCGATGTTAAATCAAGGTCAGATTTGGGCGATCGGATCTCCAGCAGAGACAGTAACACCTGAGAATTATTGCAAGTATTTGGAGTAGAAGCCGTTGTGATGAAAACTCCGGTAGGGCTACAAATCTGCCCGCTGTCTGCTCGATAAAAGTCTGAAATAATCCAAAAATCTTAACTTATCTATTGCAAATAGCTTTCATTTAACGATAGGATTCATTTTATCGTTTTGCAAAACTCAGCGATCGGGCTTTAGAGATGAAGCTGTTTTTCTATGTCAACGTTGTCTCAGGCATTGCCCTAGCGACTCGTTTTGCAATGCAAATTTTCTTGCAACTGAAACGATTACAGCAACACAGCTAGACAGCAATCGGATTCGGGTGCGGGTTGTGGGCAAAACAACTCTCCAAAATGCCACGGTGATTGCTCAACCAAATCCCGTTTCGCAACAGCCCGATGAGGACGAAGAAGAAATTACGGTGACGGGTGAGGGGCAACGGGGTTATCGTGTTCCCAGCGCGACAACTGCAACACGCACCGATACTCCATTCCGCGACAGCTCATCGAAGATCAGCATGTTCAGCGAATCCAGGATGCTGTGCAAAACGTCAGTGGCGTAACGAAATGGGGCAACTATGGAGGAACAGATTCAGGTGCATTTAATCTACGCGGCTTTATCAATGAAGGTGCAGAAAATCTCCGCAATGGCTTTCGCGATAATGATTTCTATTCCTCGGTGGATGTCGGCAACATCGAGTGGATTGAGGTTTTCAAAGGACCCGCTTCGGTTTTGTTTGGGCGAGTCGAGCCAGGAGGAATTATCAATGTCATCACAAAGCAACCGCTCAACACTCCTTACTATGCAGCCAGCTTTACCGCAGGCAATTATGCGTTTTACCGCCCTACTGTGGATTTGTCAGGTTCACTAACTTCAAACGGGTCACTTTTATATCGGCTAAACCTGGCGTATCAAAACTCTGAAAGCTTTCGAGACTTTAATTTTATAGAACGGGTGCTAGTTGCTCCAGTACCCACTTAGAAGATCAGCGATCGCACATCCTTAACCCTTGAAGCTGAATACATCAACAATCGCTATCGCTTCGATCGAGGCATTCCTGCAATTGGCAATCGACCTGCTGATATTCCGATCAGTCGCTTCTTGGGCTATCCCTCGCTGGATGAGGATGATCCCCAGAATGATCGAACCCTCCGAGCAAGCTATGTCCTTCATCAGTTCAACGAAAACTGGAAGCTTCGCAATGTCCTTTCCATTTCATCACTTAAACTATCGGGGGCTTCGGTTGGCATCGGCGGGTCATCGACGAACAGTTTCCAGAAAAGGTGTTTGAAGGAGGTAGCTTTATTCGAGAGAACTACACGCTCCAAACAGAATTAACTGGAAAATTCAATACAGGAGCGATCGCGCATCAACTGCTATTGGGTGTGGAGTTAAATCGCAATACCCGATGGCTTGACTTCGCCGAAGCAGGCTTACCTACGATCGATATTTCTAATCCCGACTATACCATTGAGCGTCCTGGCGAGTTGGTGACAAGTTACCAAGAAGTCACGAGTACGAATACGTTAGGCATTTATGTTCAGGATCAAGTGACTCTTGACAACAACTTAAAACTTCTCGTGGGCGGTCGATTCGATGCAGCCACCCAGAAGAGCGATTTTCCGCTTGATGGAACCAACAGTGAGCAGTCTGACAATGCCTTTTCTCCACGCATTGGCATTGTCTACCAGCCAATTCTACCCCTTTCGCTCTATGCCAGCCACAGCCGCTCATTTACGCCTGTTGTGGGGCGTTCGAGAACCAACGCTCTATTTGACCCTCAGCACGGGACGCAGGATGAAGTTGGCATCAAAGCAGACCTCAGCGATCGTGTTTCTGCAACATTGGCAGCTTACCAAATTACAAAAACCAATGTCTTGACGACTGATCCCGAAGATCCAGACTTTTCAGTTCAAGTTGGAAAGCAGAGAAGTCGCGGCATTGAGTTAGACGTTGCTGGTGAACTTTCTCCGGGCTGGAACATGATTGCGTCTTACGCTTACACAAATTCGATCACGTCAGAAGACAACATTGTGGTTGGAAATCGCCTTAACAACGTTCCTCAAAACGCTGCCAGCCTTTGGACAACCTATGAAATCCAGCGCGGGAACTTAAGAGGGTTGGGGTTTGGTTTAGGTTTGTATTATGTCAGCGATCGCGAGGCTGATGTAGAAAACACTGCAACCCTACCCGGTTACTTCAGAACCGATGCGTCTATTTTCTACAAGCGCGATCGCTGGCGGTTTGCGCTGAATTTCAGGAACCTGTGCAACGAAAAGTATTGTGAGACTGCTCAAGGTCGAGACATTATCTACCCAGGCGCACCATTCACGATTTAAGGAACCCTTTCTGTCACGTTTTAGGCAAGCTGTAACTCACAAGAGCATTTATCATGAAGTCCCTGAAAATCCGGAACATTGCGTTTAGCATTCATCGCTACATTGGTTTATTCGTTGGCTTAATTCTCGTCATTGTGGGTTTAACCGGGAGTATGTTGGTGTTTGAGCATGAGATGGATAACTGGAACATTCAACAACGCTTTGGTCATGTGATTCCTCAAGAGTAACGCTTTCAGTCGGCGCGATCGTCAATACCGTCAAAGCCACTTACGCCGATCGCCCAAACTGGAAAGTAGGACAGATTCAGATGTCTCCTCATCAGAAGTTTTACACCATTCGGCTGACCCGCCCAGATGAAAAGCGGTGGGAGGTGTTTGTAAATCCCTATACTGGGAAAATTATGGGCGATCGACAACACGAAACTGCTTTGTTCAGTCGCATCTTAGATTTGCACTATCAGCTACTCGCTGGCGATATCGGCTTAAAAATTGTCGGTGTTGCTGCCTTGTTCCTCTGCATTTTGAGCCTCACTGGAATCATGCTCTGGTCGGGTTGGCGTAAGTTCTTTATTAGGCTTCAAAATCAAGAGGGACGCGCATCCCAAACGAGTTAATTACGACATTCACAAAGTCGCAGGGATTGTCACGGCGGTCTTTCTGGGCGCGATCGCATTCACAGGTTTCTGCTGGAACTTCTACGATCAAACAGAACCGTTGATCTATGCTGCAACCTTTACGCTTAAGCCGCCAGAAGTGCAATCCACCGTGGTTCCAGGTAAGCCGCTTTTGGGATTAGATGAGATTGTTCAGCGATCGGACAATGCCCTTCCCGGTGCAGTAAATACATATATCAGCCTGCCTTCCAAATCTGATAGCGTGTTCCAGATTTATAAAAGACTGCCCGGAGACACCGAAGACTTTAACAGTTCCGTAAAGCTTGATCAATATAGCGGCAAAGTTCTACAGGTCGAAGATAGCCGCGTTGCAGGATTGGGCGATCGCGTTCTCAATTCTTTCTCGCCCATCCACTACGGCACGTTTGGCGGTTTACCAACTCGCATCTTTTACGTGTTTGTCGGATTGGCTCCTACGATTTTGATGATTACGGGTTTTGTGATGTAGTGGCATCGGCGCAAACCAAAAGCAAAACAGAACGCGATCGGGTGAGATAATCTAGCTCTGTTGTTGCTCTAGCCAAGTCGTCAGATCTAAGACTGATGAGAAATTCAGCAATGCCAATGCTAAGGCTTCGAGTTGTTCGAGGCTGAGAGCAGAAATGCGATCGCGTTCCGCTTGAGGAAGTTGTCCGACTCGTTGTTCTAGTAGCAAGAGAACCAGCGATCGTTCCCCTTCTTGCCGACCTTCTTGCTGACCTTTCTGCCGACCTTCTTCCAGAATTTCCTGATAAATCACTGACTCACGCATCATATCCTCCCAAAATAGTTGACGAATCAAGTCTTTCTCAAATTTTAACCCAGCTAGGATTTGTGTGTAAGTGGAAACCTCTTGCCGTTGGGTCGGCTCTAGCTGATTCACCTGCTGTACCACTCGTTGTAATAGGTCTTGCGGATCTGATGCAGCGGCAAGCGGTGCTAAAGGCAGCAAAGCAGGATCGTTGAGCAGTAACTTAGGATCTTCTTCCCACAGACGCACAACGCGATATTCATGCCGGGTTGTTGGTGCTACAAAAGCAGTTTCGATCGCAGTTTGATCGGCCGGGGGGAGTAGCAGAACTACGACCTGAGTGATGGGCAATCGATAGAGCCGATAGAGCCGCACCCAATAATCAAGCATTCGCAGCGAGAGCGGCGGATTCGATTCGAGTTTGGTTTGAAATTCTAAATGTAAGAGTTGCCCTTGTAGGCGCAGAAAGGTGACAGAATCGGCGCGGATTGGTTCGATGCTCAGTTCGGTTTTGAGAGCTTCGACCGAGACTTGAGATGCACCCAGAACCCAACTTGCAAAGCGGGTGGGATGCTTTTCAGAAAGCAGTTTGCATAGATTATCAAACGACATTAAGAGGCGAATCCATTCGTTCTCATCAGCTTACCAGACGGCGGAGCGATCGAGGTTTAGAGTGAGCCACCCTCATCTAGATATGAGCCGATCCTCAAACTGATAAAAATTTATTCTACTTATTGCGAAACTGTTTCATTTAGCTGTAGTATCAGTTCAATTGCAGCACTCCATGATCGAGCTTGATTTGTGGAGCAGTTCTATATACCTGATTCTTTTCAAAAAACTTTTGAAGGACAGGCTTTGTAAAACCTTGTTTGAGTTTGTGCTATTTGGCGCAAGAATTACCTGTGAAACTTTCTCGACTACTGCACCCGGTTATTTCCATTACTAGCTTGTCGCTTTTGACAGCACAATCTGCCCATGCAGATACTTCTTCTGTCGATGCCGTTCAGCCTATAGCTATACAAGCAACATCGGAGATTTTTCATGTAAAAGGGTTTCAGCAGCCATCCACAAACGCTCAGTTATTGGTACAGGCTTCAGACCTAGACCCACTTGAGCCAGAAGAGGAAATCACAGTAACAGGCACTCGAACTCCTCGCCCGGTGAACAATTCGGCGGGTACGATTTCGGTGTTTGACATCAAAGATCTGGAAAACAATTGGGTCTATCGGAATCATTATGCATATGTTCATCACGAACATTTTGAGGAGCCGAGAAGTCTCAAAGCCCCTCAAATGCTTCAGAGCTTTCTGAATTTAGTGCTTGGCTTGCATATTTCAGGCGATAGACCCAAAATATTTTAGGTGGAGATGTTCAGTTTGAGAGTAACTTCAAAACGGGTCAGCTAGATCATCGTCTGAGCTATGGGTTTGAAGTATTTAACACCGATACTTCTCGCCCTCGCGACAATACTGAAACGAATTTAAGAACAGGGGTAATTAACAAGAATGTTGCAGGAGAAAGATTTCCAAATAAGACTTTTCCAGATACAGACACACTGCGGTTAGGGCTTTACCTGCAAGATGAAATCACATTAGCGAATGGTCGATTAACGTTAATTCCAGGAATTTGTTACGACTATTACAAGCTTAATCCCAACAAGAACGATGCTGACTTTGCTCGAATTAATACGAGCAACTACAACGTTGAAGGCTTCTCAGATTCGGCAGTTTCGCCAAAGATAGGATTAATTTATAAAATCACGCCAGCGCTCTCGGCATT
>JAYVFW010000019.1:0-6466 GCA_043772715.1 Phormidesmis sp.
GTGGTAGAACCCAAACTCCGAAATTCAACGTCTAATTCTTCTAAAAGGTCTTTGATCAAATCCCCAATAATTTCTTTATTGTCTTCGTGTTCGGGCAGAGGAGCCATGATTTCTAGTAGTCCATTCTCATAAGCGATCCGAGCGGCACGATGTTCGCCTAGCGCCTCTAGAACGCTCTCAAATTCTTGCCAAGTGATGTCTTGTAGTACCACTCGTTGCCCTGGTGGAACTTGAATTCGACTGAGTTCCAATAGCATTTTCTACTTTAGATAATTGCTGATCTTATTCTAGGAGTAGATGTAACAGAAAGCCCGATCGCTGAGATTTCTACTAGCGATCGGGCGATTTAGTTCAGATTTCGTGAGTATCTAGGCCGAAGTCACCGTCGGTTGGCTCTCATCAACATGAGGATTCAACGCTAAACCCACCCGCGAAATGCCCGTAAACAGAATGCTTGCTCCGACCAACGTACCCAGCAACCAGGGTGCATCAAACGGGAACTGAAACCAAATCATGCCGCCTAACAGCAGCGTAACAATGCCATTGCCTAGTACCCAAGTCCAGTTTGGTTGGGGGCGCAGTCGGAACGCCAAAATTAGCTCAAACACGCCTTCACTGAGCAAGAAGCTACCCAACAAAATAGTCAGGGTCAAGATGCCAGTTAGGGGAGAAACAAATAACATAATCCCCGTCCCGATGTAGAGGAGGCTTAACAATAGCTTCCAAACAAAGCCGCCTTCTTGACGAGTTTGAAAGGCATATCCCACCTTTGCAAACCCCGCAGAAAGAAGGATCAGCGCAATCCAGGTTTCAGTCACGATCGTCGAAACTCTAGGGATCAAGATTCCAGCCAATCCAATAACAATTAAGAGAATACCAATCCAAATCGACGGATTTTTGCCTGTTTGGTTAGTGTCGGGTGAAACATTGGTAGTCATATAAGACGTTTCCTATACCTGTATTAATTCCACCTCTAGGCTAGGAAACTTCTGATCAGTTAAGTAGCTCCTTAAGACAGAACTGCGATCGTAGGTGATCAGACTTTAGCTAGAGACCGCCCTAACCAAACGTCAGTTCGACGAGTTTTTTCGCTTCGTTGTCAGCGGCTTCTGCCCCCTAAATCCCCCATTCTGGGGGACTTTAAACTGGAAATTTTGTCTTGAAGTCCCCCAGAATGGGGGATTTAAGTAGCTCTCCCGAATTCACAATCGGAGCAAACCGCTTTTGTCGAACTGACGTTAACCAAACCGACCTTGCACATAATCTCTCGTGCGAGATTGAGACGCTTCCATAAAAATCTGAGTCGTAGAGCCAAACTCAACGAGTTGACCAATCCGACTTTCATCGGTGCTAAAAAAAGCCGTGTATTGAGAGACGCGAGACGCTTGCTGCATATTGTGAGTCACGATCGCGATCGTCAGCTCTTGCCGCAAACTGTCGATTAGTTCTTCAATTTTCATTGTGGCGATCGGGTCGAGTGCCGAACATGGCTCATCCATCAGCAAAATTTTGGGCTTGACTGCTAACGCACGGGCAATACACAGACGCTGCTGCTGTCCGCCCGACAGACCCAACGCCGACTTGCCGAGATTGTCTTTGACCTCATTCCACAGTGCCGCACTACGCAAGGCAGATTCAACGGTTTCGTCTAGACTGACCCGATTAGGGCGACTAAACACTCTCACCCCATATGCTACGTTGTCATAAATGCTGATTGGAAAGGGATTTGGCTTTTGAAACACCATGCCAATCTGGCGACGTAATCGATTGAGATTGACCTGACGGCTGTAAATGTTTTGCCCAAAAAACTCGACTTGACCTTCGACGCGCACGGCTCCTTCCAGCTCACTAATGCGATTGAGCGCTTTGAGAAACGTGGATTTTCCACAGCCAGACGGACCGATGATAGCGGTGACTTGTCCCTGATAAATATCCATTGAGATGGACTCGATCGCCTTCTGGCTGCCATAATAAAACGCCAAATCTTTGACCCGCAACGCTGGTGTCAGGTCGCTGGTTGATGAAGCGTTGATTGCTGAATCATGAAAACTAAACTGCATAATCTAACGATTCTTGAAACGATTAGAAGTGACAATACGCGATGCAATGTTAACGAATAAAACAATGCCAACGAGAATGACAGAAGCGCTCCACGCCAGTTTGTTTTGCTCGGCATAAGCAGAATTGGCATAGTTATAAATCATCACGGATAGAGACGCGGTTGGGCTAGTTAAACCCTCAAACCAATTTTGGCTAAACAGCGCCGTGAATAGCAGAGGAGCAGTCTCTCCTGACGCACGAGCCACCGCAAGTAAAACGCCTGTAGTAATTCCGGGTAATGCAGTCGCGATCGTAACTCGAAACACAGTTTGAAATCGGCTTGCACCCAAAGCAGAAGACGCAAGCCTTAACGAAGTGGGCACTAACTTTAAGGCTTCTTCGGTGGCTAAAATGACGATCGGCAGCATGATAATCGACAGAGCAAATCCGCCTGCTAATGCTGAGAACCCTTTAACCGTCAGCACTACCACTGCGTAAGCAAACACTCCAACCACGATCGAGGGTACGCCACTTAACACAGTCACCACAAAGCGAATCACTTGAGCGATCGCTTTTCCTTGACTAAATTCTGCTAGATAGATTGCGGTTAATATCCCCACCGGAATGCTAATCAGAGAGGCAATTCCGACCATAATTAACGTGCCGACGATCGCGTTAGCAAACCCATTCGGTACGCCTTCCATACCAACGGGAGCAGGTAAGTTAGTCAACACTTCCCACTTTAAGCCGGGAATGCCCTGACGCAAAATCTCAAGCAAGATTGCGAGGAGTGGCAGCAGTGCGAGTCCTGAAAGTAGGAACGCGATCGTCGTCATTCCATAATTAAATGCTGTTCGTGCCGGAGACAACGGGCGACAAAGTTCTGGAGTGATTGAAGACTGCTTCATGATTGACCGCCCGTGTTCAAAAACTTGACCATGACGATCGCGATCATATTAACGATTAGAGTTAAGGCAAACAGAATCAGTGCTAGATACATCAACGCGCCAATGTGCAGCCCATCACTCGCTTCAGCAAACTGGTTAGCTAACAGAGCCGGAATCGTATTGCCGGGATCTAATAATGAAACGCTAATCTGATCTGAGTTGCCAATCACCATTGTGACTGCCATCGTCTCGCCCAGCGCTCTGCCTAACCCCAACATTGCCGCCCCTAAAATGCCAGAGATAGCAGACGGCAACAGCACTCTAAACGTCGTCTCCCATTGCGTTGCACCTAGAGAAGCCGAAGCGCTGCGAAGCTCTTTAGGAATGGCAATCAACACATCGCGGCTAATAGCTGCGATCGTCGGCAAAATCATAATGGCTAAAATAATGCCTGCAATCAGCATACTTGGACCCGCAGGCTCAGAATTAAAAATAGGAATCCAGCTAAAGTGCTGAAATAACCATTGTTGGATTGGCTGTAGGAATGGAATCAGCACAAAAATTCCCCACAAGCCGACGATCACACTCGGAATCGCGGCAATCAGTTCGACAATAAACGCGATCGGCGATCGTAACCACGGCTGCAAGAAACTTTCACTCGTGACGATCGCCACCGCCAACCCAATCGGCAGAGCAATCAAGAGCGCGATCGCCGAACTTACCAACGTGCCATAAATGTAGGGCAACGCCCCGAATATGAGTTCATTAATGTCCCAGTTTTGAGTCCAGAGAAAGCCCAAACCAAACTTTTCGATCGCGGGTCGGGCTTGCCCAAAAATCACCCAACTCATCCAACCTAAAACGATCACGACCGATACAGAAATTCCCTGAACCAGCCAGGTAAACCCCCGGTCAACTAGAGAATGATTGCCCTCTTGACCCGTGAGATCGACCCCTTGAAGCAGGTTTTGACTGATAGAGTTTTTGGCGGGTTCAGGAGATGCGGTCATACCAATTTTATTTGTGAATGTGGTGGGGGCACGGCACGCCATGCCCCATGTTGTTTAGAACGCAAACGTTGTCCGAATGGTGCCGATATACGTGGTGTCGTTGCTGTTGTTGTGTTCTGGGTTAAAGATCACGATTAAACCCGGTGTAATTGAGATGTTGTCATTGATGCGATAGCGATAAAATCCCTCAACATGGAGAGACGTATCGAGATCGCGACGACGCGCTTGATTAACCAACGGGTTTCTGACCCCATAATCACTGCCCCCCGCTCTAGGAGGCTGACCGACAACAATTCCTGCCAAGTTGCCTTCTTTCAAGAAGTCAGGAAACGCTAGCGTCACTGCCCAGTTCCAGATATCGGCTTTGTCGCCCTTGTTGATGATCGGGTCAGCAGCCAAGCCGCCCCCTGTTTTCCGTGCTTCTGCGCGAGTGTAGCCGCCCCATGCCGAAAGAATCATGCCGGGGCTTAACCGCAAACTCCCCTCTAGCCCAAACGCATTGGTGGTCGTCGGTGTAGTAGTGATAGCGTTGTTAAACGGGCTGTCAGCAAATGCGCTGCCAGTGCCGCCTGAGATTCCAGCGCCATTGCGATAAAAGGCATTCACATAAGTGAAACCAAGACTCAACGCGGGAGTTGGCTGAAACACCAGTTGCCCCAACGCGGCATAGTTACCGTTAAACAAGCCTCTACCGTTAGACGGGTCGTTTACGTTTGCATTCGCTCCGATCGCCGTTGGCACCAAGTAGCCCAAAGAAAGGGTGAATTTGCTGCCGAGGGTGAATTCGGAACCAAATTTATGATTTACAATCAACCCGGTGCCAGTGCTGGCGCGATAGATCGGGTTAAATCGCCCAAAGCGTGAAATCGAACCGTTGGCGCTCGACTCTGTAGGACTTAGCGTTGGAATGCTGTCGTTATATTCAAGCCCATCATTGTTGCCCGTACCGATAAACACCGTCGTCAGATCGCCGAGTGGGAAGCGATATTCTAAACGCGAGAGTTCAACGGCGTTGCCTTGATCGCCATCAAACCCTAAGCGGGTCATGTTAGTGCCCGTTGTGGCGTTATTAAACTGAACAATGTTTCTAGCTTGCAGTCGAGTTCTCAAGCGATCTTTGCCTGAGAAACTCGTATCGAGATTGAGTCGAACTCGATCGCTAAACGTCGTGTTTTCGCGCACACCTCGACCGTTGGGCAGAAACGTGTTGCGCTGCGCTTCTCTCCGAGCAGCGTTTAGTGCTGGGTTATCGACTTGACGCTGTTGGTCAGAGTTGAGCGCCCGATCGTTGCCGATCGCGCCATTGACTGCAAAGATCACTTCTCCAGTTAGCTTAGTCGTCGTCGAAAATTGCTGCTTTTCTAACGTGGTCGTGCGAGCTTCGAGTGCATCTACCTGACCCCGAAGCGTTGCCAACTCAGCCGCAAATTCTTCTTGCAGCCTTTGCAGAGTCACCAAGTCTTCTTTTTTGACCAAATCAGCCGTTGCTGCCGCAATTAATTCGTTGACGCGATCGAGACACGCATTTAAGCCTGCTGCAAACTCAAAGCGAGTCAGCGCCCGATTGCCGCGAAAGGTTTTGTCGGGGTAGCCGACAATACAGCCATACCGTTCTACTAGCGATTGCAGTGCCTGAAACGCCCAATCAGTCGGTCTGACATCTGAGAGCTGTGACACGGAGGTCACTTGCCCCACAATAGTCGAAGGATTTGCGGGGAGAGCCTCGATCGATTCAACCCCGATCGAGTCTTTTGCTAAAACTGGGCTAACCGTAGTCTGCGCTGAGGCAGAAGCCGCAACTAGTGCCGATACACCCAAAAGCATTGGGGTAACTAGCAACATTCTCCAAGTCGTTAGAGACATTTCAACTCCTCACATTTTTAAAAACTGAAAACACAGAAATTAGAGCATGACGATCGAGTCAGTTAGAATCGTGAATTTAGATAAAACCGCACACTATCGGGCTATGGCTTAGTCTTTTGCCCTCATCCCTTCTCCTTGGAGAGAAGGAACCAGACTCTTGCTCCCTCTCCCTGGGGAGAGGGTTAAGGTGAGGGTAAATCCGAGTCTTAATTTAATCCACAAGACAGTCAAACACTGATTGATCCGCCCAGAATGACTGTAGGGACGTTCAGTAGAGCGTCCCTACAGTCATTTATACACGACTAAGGCTTAACTTCACTCTTGACAGCTTGCAAAGCGCGAGTCGCCGTGTCAGAAGGAATGCGCGTGTAGTCAAGCCCATTGTTGAGTGCCTGACCATCAGTCAACACCCACTCAATCCACTTCTTCATTGCCGCCGCTTTATCCGGATTATATTGCTTGTAGACCATCATCCAGGTCAGCCCCGTGATCGGGTAGCCAGCCTTAGGGTCGCCTTCAAACACGCGGAAATTTGCAGGAAACGTGACGGTCGAGAGGGCTTCATTTGCGGTCGCAACCGACGGCATCATGAATTCGCCCTTCTGGTTTTGCACCTGAGCGATCGCCAGATTGTTTTGCTTGGCGTAAGCATATTCAACATAGCCA
>JAYVFW010000020.1:0-2329 GCA_043772715.1 Phormidesmis sp.
GGTGATGATGATGAGCGGCAATTTCGAGCCAACTCACTTTTCCCATCACCTCATATCGCACCCGTCTGAACGCCTTAAAGTAGTAATCGGGGTTAGCAATCACCGGGGTAATGTTGGCGCAAAATGGTGAATAATCTGGCTGTGATGCACTCGATAAAATCACCACACAGCCCCAGTGTTCCGCCAAAATCTGTAATGACTCCATGACTGGTGTTAGAACATTAGTCGGAATTGTATGAGTTTCATCGAGAAAGATTACCGAGTTAACGATACTGGGCAGCTTCCGGCACCGTCGAGCAGAATTCTCAAACAGGCTCTCAAGAAACTGAACAGCCGTAGTCGCTACGATCGGGTGTAGCCATCGCTCTCCAGCTATTTTGTGTTCATAGGCTTCAGATTTGGGGTCGAAATTAGAGTGATGTTCTAAAACATTTTCACGTCCTAATACATCTGCTAAAACTGAGGCATTTTGTTCCAGAATAGAGATAAACGGAGCAACGTAAATCACCCGATCTTTGTGTAGCCGACTCGCAATATCAAGAGCAAGTTGAGCACCTGAAAGCGTTTTTCCGCAGCCGCAAGGTGCAGTTAAGTCAAAAATACCCCCACCATTATGCAGTGATACTTCCTGTGCAAATTGACGGCACTGATCATAGAAACGCTTTCGAGCTAAGTTCACGGGTGAAGTCCCAGAGAATTTAGCAATGTGAGTCGCTAAGTTGTCTCGTAGATCCACGATTTCTGCAAACTGAGTCGAGGGTAAAGTGCCCTCAAGTTGAGCCACATCTGTACGATCGCCATCAATCAACGCTCCAAACAAAATGCGAATCAGCATCGAGAGTTGAGAACCACTTTCGCCATAAGCAGCCAGCACTTGCTCTACCGTGATGTTTAGTGCTGAAGGGAGAAACTCAGAGGGCGTTTGAGCGATCGCAGCCTCGATCTGGTCGCCATAGGTTGTTAGAACTCCATCAAGTTGATTCAGGTCATACAACCCGCGATGATGCCCTGCAACACACAGCGCAACTATATTACCCAATGCTCCTAGCTGCTTGACTGCCCAAGAGGCACCCGCCTGAGCATGACTCGGATGATTAGTCGGAGCGGCTCCAACGGCGATCGCATTAATCCACACCTGCCATTGAGGATTGTATTTGCCAATGTCATGCAATAACCCAGCAACTTGTCCAAGCTCAGACAGAGTGATGGGAAGCCTCGCGATCGTCTTCTCACTCACGCCTTGCAGGTGAGAAGACAACAGTTGTCCTGAACAGCGGGCGATGGGTTGAGTCATGCTAAAACATCTCGTAGCCGGGTCATTGTTACCCCTTTGGGAGTCTCAGAGATCGTGATGGTATAGTCCACAATTGAACGAGGAGACTCAACCTCTGTCTTGATAGTCAATGCAGCTTGTAGATCTTCTGTACGGGCACTGCCAAACTTGCTTTCATGGGTATATACCAGGACATCTCGCAAAATCATCCGTCCTCGCATCGTGGAAGGCGTGAGTTCAAGGTGAAGCGCTAGGGCTTGCCAAAACTTTTCCAAGTCTTCAGCACTGATGGGGTTGCCCTGGGCTTTAGCAAGAGCGGCACTATAAGTACCCATTGTGGTGTAAAGCCCATAGGGCACGCGAAACTGAGCGCCCATATTTTGATTGAGTCCATCTTTTTCGGTTGCCCCAGCGCAACGAGTAATACCATCCCGGCGAATCTCGATCGGAGTCACAGATCTGGCGGTGTCAATCTGAATCGCTCCGGTCACTTGTCCGCCATTCCCAATTTTTGTAATTTGAGTTAGCACCGCACCAAACAACCGGACATCGATAAAACGCTCGAAAATGAGTTGACGCGCTGATTTAGCAACTGCACTTTTATCTTTACCATTTGCCTTCTCAGCGTCAGCAATTGCAGCAAGTTGAGGTGCGTCAAGTGCGGTGCCACTGGCAATATAAAGCGACTCATTAAACAGCAGTGCCAGCGAGTCGCGGATGCGCCGTTTGATGCAACCGGGTGAAACAATGCCCCGCATATCGATCGGGTCTTGCCGAGGTTCACCGCCGTTATCTGGATCGCCGTTGGGATTACCATCCGTCACATCAAAAATCATCACAAAGTCGTGACGAACATCGGGATTAGAAATCGCTGAGAGTTGAGTTTCCATTGTTGATGTTTAACAGATAGTGTTGTTGATCGGATTACAGAAGCGCTTGAAAAATCTGGCGTTGCTGGATGCAAGTATGAATCTGTCTATCGAGGCTGAATCCTTTCGCCCCCTAAATCCCCCAATTTTGGGGGACTTTAAGATTCTGGTTCCCCTCAAACTTGGG
>JAYVFW010000021.1:0-6464 GCA_043772715.1 Phormidesmis sp.
AGGGGAACCAGAATCTTAAAGTCCTCCAAAATTGGGGGATTTAGGGGGCGAAAGGATTCAGCCTCGATAGACAGATTCATACTTGCATTCAGCAACGCCAATAAAAAAACCACCCATCTAAAAACGGGTGGTCGCATAACCGAGAATCGCCAGAAAATAGCTGAGGTTATTACTAACAGAACTTACGCATTTTGACCAAAGCCTCGGAGGTTTAAGCCCCTCTGTCGGTCACGATGCTTGATTCTTGGTTAAAACCTCCGAGGTTTGCGTAAGTCCTAACTAACCTTTCTTTTCAGGCATCATACACTTATCGCTATCACAACCCGCTGGACCTTCAGCCGCTACCTCACCCGAATCATGTCGAGTCAGTGCCGCATAAAAATCTGAAGTCTGCTGACGATCGCTCACCTCGCGTTGCAGCCGCTCGTAAGTTTCACGATCGATCTTCTCAAATGGCAATCGGGGAAATGGCGCATCAAATCGTGCCAACAGTGCCGCACTGATATAGCCCTCGTGGTGTTTGATCGCCTGATAGATCTTCGCCGCCAGCGCATCGATCTCGTCTTCACGAAGCTCGATCGTCGCACTCGTGTTGTGCGTCGTGTAAAAGCGCTGCACCTGCATATAAAAATCCATCTGAGCCACCGCAGAGAATTTCTCAATCTCCACCTGATCGGCTCCTGGCAACACTGCCCAAGGCACCTCAACCGGAATCTCTACTAGCCACTCAGTGCAGCGAGAATCAAACGGATCGTTGAGCAAGTTACCCGTCTCGTCTTTGTCTGACTGAGAAGGCACAATGCTATACCCGTAGTCTAAACAAGCCAACGCCACCGGATCGTTTTTGCGAAACGTAATCCGCCGAATAAAGCGCTGGGCTTTGGGCGGATGCCACCCAGGACTCGCACCCGTCAGCAGAGACTTTGTGCCCGCAGGTTGCACGGTCGTGCAGCGATTAGGGCGCTTGATGCCGTGACGATCGCAATAGTCCCACACCACTCGATGCACAATGTTGCGCCAGCGAGTCAGATAATCTTGCTCTTTTTGCTTAAACTCCAGACCGTTGACCGTATCAGGTCTGCCCGCTTCCCACCAGCGCAGCCACTCTACGCCAAACGCATTCACAAAAAAGTCGAATAAGCCTGTGAAAGAGACTCCGACGATCGGATCTAGTTCACGAGAATATTGATAACGCGGCTCCTGAAAAGTGTGGTTCAACAACGCCGCTACTGACAGCGCCCCGGCTGTAAATGCCTCTTCTTGTTCTTGATAATCGAACGGGTCAAGCTGATTAAGGTGAACTTCAGATAAATTACAGTGGAAGTCCTCGCCTAAAATTTCGCCACAAGGATTTAGACCATATCGTCCTAGCCGATGCTCCAACTCTTGAAGCGGCATTTCTGGATGTCTTGCTTGTATCCATTGTTGCCCTTGACCCGCGTCGTAAGCTCGTAGAAACTCGGTCTTTAGTTCAGATGTAGTGAGAATGTCTGCATTCGATCGCGCGATCGCCTCCGGTGCATATTGAATCGCACCTTCACCTGAATAGAACTGCTTACGAACCGCATCAGTGCATTCTTGGGCGGTGGGCTGATGGTGATAAACCCGCGTGTGGTTTGCCATTCTCAAAGCATCGCGATCGGGGTCGATTCGCCAGTTGCCCTCAGCGTCTTGCTGCCACAGATTTTCTTTTGCTCCGGCAAAGTCGGTGTCTTCGCTGCCACCTTGACGCATCCCTGCCGATCGTCTAATGTTTCCGGCAACCACACAAGCAGCGGCTTCATCGATCAGTAAGCAGCACTCGATCGAAGTGAGCTGTCGTCCGATCGCTCGGTCGAGAATCTTGGCACAGCGTTCATACAATCCCGGTAGGCGGACGGGATTTGCCATGCCGCCAAATCCTTTGAGACGCTCTCCAGCGGGGCGAACATGGCTAAGGTCGATCGTGACTTCTATATCACCTGTGAAGCGATCGTCGGTGCAGAGTTCTAATAACCCCTGATAAGACGCGACCCAACCCTGACGACTGTCACCTACGCGGATCGTGACTTGATTTCCTTCAACCGTAATCTGCGTCTTTTCTTGGCGCTTTTCTACCGAAGTCGTGCCGATTTCGCTGACGTGCTTGACGACCAAGCGATTGCGGATCACAGGAAGCTGATGGGTGTATTTAGATTCAAGAACGGCTCCGGTGCCACAGCCCATCATTGCCAGATCCATCATTAGCCCAAAGGCTTCCCAGTCAATGACATTGGTGCTTGTGCAGTTATAGGCACCAGAGAAGTTTTCGGGCTTCTCGATCCAGCCTGTGCCGCCGACCCAGAGCCAACGTCCTGAAGGTAAACAGCGCATGGTTTGCTGCATTTTTTCGACGAGTGCCCGCTCTTCTGGGGTAAAATGCCCCAAATCGGTCATGCCTTGAATGGTGCGCTGGCTGACTTGCTGCCATGATTCGCGGCGATCGTCACTCAGCTTACGGCTATAAGTGCGATAAAAAACTGGATTTGCAGCCGGGGCAGAAACGGGAAACTGCCCGCTAAACTGATTGACAGCCTGACTACTTGAGTCAGAAATATCTTTGGGTTTGATAATGTCTCGAACCATGAGTGACTCCGTGTATCAGGGGTGATCGCTGAGATGAATTAACGCTATATGCCGCGTGATTATGATAAAAATAAGTTCATACACTCTACATCTAGTATTCGATTTTGACAATCGGTATTTTTCATAGTTCAAGCGAACCATCAATAGGTCGATCGACCATAGACGCAATTTCAGACTTAGATCGAGACAAATAAAATCATTTAAAGACTTCTATAATTACGCTACTGCAAGCTTTTTTTCGTGAGCCACTTTTGTTCTCTATTATTTGGTTTTAATGGTTCTTGCTCCTTGGCGATCGCCGATCGCTCGCGCCCTTCAGCGCAATCGTTCTCTCGTCTATGCCCGTTATCTTCAATTGGCAACGGTGCGACCTGACGGCAAACCCGCGAACCGCACCGTCGTGTTTCGGGGTTTTCGAGACGACACCGATCAGTTGAAGTTTATTGCCGACGATCGCAGCGAGAAAATTGAGCAGATCGAGCAGTCTGCCTGGGCAGAAGTCTGCTGGTATTTTCCCAACACCCGTGAGCAATTTCGCTTATTGGGGACGTTGGCGATCGTGAAACATGACCATCCTAACGATGAGCTGCAAGAGGCTCGGCGATCGATGTGGCAAAATCTTTCTGACAGTGCGCGGGTTCAGTTTGATTGGGCGCATCCCGGCAAACCGAAAATCGAGGTTTCTTCACCGCCACTGCCTAGCCCGACTGAACCGCTGCCGCACTTTTGTTTGCTGTTATTAGACCCCAATCAGGTTGACCATTTAGAACTGAGAGGCGATCCGCAAAATCGTTATCTCTATCACCGGGCAGACGATCGAAGCTGGAGTAGCCAAGAAGTAAATCCTTAAGGGAGCCATAAACTGCAACAGTGGAAGTTATTTAACTCAACGTGAGTTCGATAGAAGTGGTTCACTCCGATTATGAATTCGGAAGCCCCCTAAATCCCCCAAATTGGGGGATTTAGGGGGCAGAAGCCGCTGCGAACGAAGCGAAAAAACTCGTCGAACTCACGTTAACTCGCGATCGTCAGGGGCTTTGAACTTTTCAAACTTGCCTGATTCATAGACAATCAAGCGATAGATTGTAAATGTTTTCAGCAATGGATACCCAAATCGCGCAGTTGATTGTGAATGGCATCTCACTCGGTAGCATTATCGCCCTGTCAGCCGTGGGGTTGAGTTTGACTTATGGCATCTTGCGGCTGTCTAATTTTGCCCACGGAGACTTCATGACCCTAGGCGCTTATGTAACGCTATTTTTTAACACGGTGAGCAATCTGCCGATTTGGGTGTCGATCGTCCTCTCATCTGCAATCACGGTCGGAGTCACCTTGCTAATTGAGAAGCTGTTATGGGCACCGATGCGGGTTCAACGCGCCACCT
The DNA here is from genome assembly GCA_043772715.1 of Phormidesmis sp. Taxonomy (GTDB): domain Bacteria; phylum Cyanobacteriota; class Cyanobacteriia; order Leptolyngbyales; family Leptolyngbyaceae; genus Phormidesmis_A. Next base: position 3,989 of record JAYVFW010000021.1, read on the forward strand.
CAACCACGCTGATCATTATGTCGATCGGGCTGGCTCTATTCATTCGCAATGGCATTATTTTATTTTGGGGCGGCAGTAACCAGCGCTATGAGTTACCAGTTGCCGAAGCGTTATCATTTGCGGGCATCAGAGTTCCACTTTATAATCTTGTCGTGATTGGGCTAGCGATTGTTGCGATCGCGGCGCTGCATTATCTGCTGCAATACACCAAAGTGGGTAAAGCCATGCGAGCGGTAGCAGATGATATTGATTTAGCGCGAGTCACGGGCATTAATGTCGATCGCGTCGTCATCTGGACTTGGGTGATTGCCGGAAGCATGACCGCGCTCGGCGGCAGTATGTTGGGCTTGGTCGAAGCCGTCAGACCTAACATGGGCTGGTTTTTGATTTTGCCGCTGTTTGCCTCGGTGATTTTGGGCGGAATTGGCAACCCTTATGGTGCGATCGCCGGGGCGCTGGTGATTGGCGTGGCTCAAGAACTCAGCACCTATTGGCTACGATCGGAATATAAGCTGGCGGTTGCCTTGTTGATTATGGTGTCAGTTTTGTTAGTGCGCCCACAGGGATTGTTTAAAGGAACAATGTGAACAGGATACTGTTAGAGACTGAGATTTTGAATTGACAGATTTGAAGTCTCAGTCACAACCCCTAATGCCACAAAGATTATTCTATGGGACTCGTTGAAATCCCATTCCAACATGGGTAAAGTGAGCGTCTTCGGTTAAAACTTCTAAGACTGAGAATTCTTGCATCACGATTATGGATGTGAGGTCGGTGAATGAGATCTGAGGCTTATCGAGCAGCTTAGAACGGAGGATTTGGGTTTGAGCAAAACGCTCTTCGGTAATGCGAATGAGATGGAAATTTTTGGTGTGAAAGCTTGCTAGCAGATCGTTCATAGATTGATTTGCACGGGAAGCAGGCAGACGCTTAAAAAAGAACGTAAAGGTTTCGTCAAGCACGTAATCGGTTGTGTAGATCCAGCTATTTTGGGCGATCGCATCTTGATAAACTTGCGTTGCTTCTGGGTGTTTTCGCTCACCTTTGTCATGCAGAGTGAGCCAGCCCCACGGATCGATAAATAGCTTAACTGCCATAGAGTTCGTTATCTAAATTGGAAGCTAGAGAGCCGTAGGTAACAGCACCAATGAAGGTAGATAAGGGATCTTGGTCAGATAATGAAGACGGTTGACCAGAGAGTTCTTGGGAAGGTTGCGAGAAACTCCCAGACTCTGATGGTTCGGGGGTCAAAATTGTGACTCTGACTCGCTGCCCTGCCAGTTTAGCGGTGTGTTGAAGAATTTCTTCCCAGGTGCCTTCTAGCGTTGATGGTTCCATTGAGGTTTCCTTTGCGATCGTGTGTAACTTTGGTAAGGTCGATCTCACTCTTTCATTATAGATTGCAGCCGAAACCCGATTCTTTGGAGCTTGCAGGGCATTGCTTGCGAAGTTGCGATTTTTAGCTAATTGCTATTGCAACTTACGCTTGATACTCTACGACGAGTGCGATCGCGGCTGCAATCCGAGTCATGATCTCATCTTCAATAGTGCCTAGCTTGCGGATGAATCGCTGTTCGTCTAGACCTCGAAGCTGCAATGTATCGGCTGCGGATATTTTGGTAAGACCGTTGACATGCACTGGGTTCTAACCTAATATGCCAAGCGTTTCGGGCAAGTATATCTTTCCAGTCTGTAACGGGGGCGACTAACTTAATGGGCAGTCGTCCGATCGCGTCTGAGCTGACTTGCGATCGCTGGGCGAGTCTTACGAATTTCGGTGCCGATGGTTGGGTCTAGATTGACTAGCCAGATATCGCCTCGCCGGGGCAATGCGTTAATAGTCAACGATATCTCCGGCTGTAAATTCTCTCCACTCAGCATCTTGCTGATAATGCTCGACCATCGTTGCTGACTGAGCGGCTAAGATTTGTCGCCGATCGGTCAATGGCAAACGCATCAGCGCTACTGGGTCAAATTGTGATGATGGTTCGGGGGTCAAAATTGTGACTCTGACTCGCTGCCCTGCCAGTTTAGCGGTGTGTTGAAGAATTTCTTCCCAAGTGCCTTCTAGCGTTGATGGTTCCATTGAGGTTTCCTTTGCGATCGCGCTAACGGTTGGCAAAGCGATCGGGTGATTCCATTATGGATCGCGCTACTGTTTTGACTACGCTTTGGTTCTCAGATGCTAATCGCTATCTTTGATTCTGCATCTGCACGACATGAGCCAGAATTTTTTCAGCCGTTTGCGCGTCAGGAGAACCGATGCGTTTCAGGATGGCGATCGATTCTTGCAAATATGCGATCGCGGTTTCAAACTTTCCTCCAGCCGCTAGCAATTGCGACATCATTGCTAAAGCCGCCGCTTTGCCTTGCACATCCCCGATTTGTTCTTGGAGCCGCTTCGATTGCTCATAGAGGTTGAGCGCGCCCTCGATATCGCCCTGATTCGCTTTGAGACTGCCCATTTGGTGCAAAG
>JAYVFW010000022.1:0-6459 GCA_043772715.1 Phormidesmis sp.
TCTGGGGGAACTGGAGTTCAAAGTCCCCCAATTCTGGGGGACTTAGGGAGCGTTCCCGGATTCGTGCAGGAGGTCTTATACAGCCGTTGTGGACGGTATGCGCTCGATCTTGAAACCTGTGATGCCGTAAGCAAGCGACAGAATTGGGCTAGCAATGTTGAAGATGGCATACGGTAAATACAGGAAGGTTGAAATACCCAGCGTGGCGGACATAAACGCGCCGCAGGAATTCCACGGCACCAGAGGCGACCTTACAGTTCCAGCATCAGCGGCTACACGCGACAGGTTTTGTGGCTGCAATGCGCGCTTCGATCGCACCCAGCCCAAACAAATAGACAGAGCCAGCGATCAGAGCAATGAGTACGACGAGTGGAACGATCGCGTCTAAATAGGACGGTTCTTTGATGGGGCGTGGGGGAGGAGGGTGACTGGACATGGGAGTATCCTCATTTCATAAATAACTGCAAAGAATCTGAAAAGAGCGATCGCTGATTAGCGTCTTCTTCGGTGCCTCTGGCTGGCAAGTTTAGCCTTCGTTCCTTTCAGCAAAATGAACAGTGGAATGGTGGCGATCGCCAAAGGAATCAAGAGCACGAAGGACGATGAGAGCACTGTGAGACGCACCATTATCCAGACAAAACCGCCAAAGATCACCCAGCCTGAGATCAGAACCCACCACGGGACTTGCCCTCCCGCTAAACTTCGATAAGCTCGACCTCGAAGCTGGATTTCGCCCATCGGATCAAAGCCAGAGGGAATTCTATCGGGGTTTATGGGCGTTTGTTCAGCCGGAATTCCAATAGAAAGTTTGTCTGGGTCTAAACTCTCGTCTGGTAAAAATCGATTGAATTCATCTTTGTTATTCATTGCTAAAAGATGGATAAATTGCAGATAAATTGAATGACTGAAAATAGGAATTAATAGTCGTCTCCGGGTTCGTGATGAATATCAGTATTGCGCTTCGAGTCCATGCTGTTGTATAGGATCTGCATCACCCGTGAGCCTGGTTCGCTGAGTGCATCGCGCGCGATCAAGTCTTTGTCGCTGCGTTCCAGTCCTTTCAGCCTCCTAAATCCCCCATTCTGGGGGACTTTGAACCCTTAAAGTCCTTCAAGAACTTCCGCTTCCTAAAATAAAGAGACTCAGCAGAGTGCCGCTATTCCATAAACTGTGCAGCAGCATTGAGGCGAGAAGGTTTTGAGTGCGGGTATAAACAAACCCCAAAACGATGCCCAGAGTCATAAGTGGGATGACTTCTGAAAGACTCAGGTGAACCACTGCAAACAGAAAGCTACTGAGTAGAATGGCTTGCCAAGTCGAGCAATAGCGAGTCAGGGAAGGCAGGAGAAATCCTCTAAAAAAGATTTCTTCAAAGAACGGAGCCGCGATCGCTGCCGTGACAAAAAAGATCAAAATCGCGACGCTGTCTTTGCCTGCAAGGGCGATCGGCAAAATCGGATTACTCCCGCCGCCACCCTGCCAGATTTGCTGATTGACCAGCGACACCACAATCACGAGCGGAAACGCCGCCAAATATCCGCCTAAGCCCCACCAAAACCATTTTCCTTTAAGGGTGATCTGAAACCACTGATCAGGCAATGGCAAGAATGGTTTGATCGACAGATATAAAACACTCAATCCTCCGGCTGCTAACAACCCATAAGTGACCAGATAATAAGTGGCTTTCGCCCGTTCGCCCAGGGTAGCGGGGTTGATTTTTAGCGCTGAAAACGTAGATTGACTGACGATCGGCAACAAAATCTGTCCCACAAAGAAGAAGCCAACCACTAACACTTGCCAAATGATTTCACCATTCCAAGGCACCGACCACTTCACGCCATTGGTGCCTGATAAGAGCGCGTGTTCACCTTTCACCGCCCATTGCCCCAGCAGGAAAATTAGAAGCACCACGCCAGAGAAAACTGCGATCGCTGGAATCGCGTTCGCAGTTGCCCAGCGGATGAACGCCTGCTTTGAGGTTTGCTGTTCTGTAGTTTGGAGTTGATTGAGTGCGTCCGATCGCTGCTGCAACTGATAAAGCTGAGTTAACGCCTGATAGCGAAACCACCCGTCTAGATTTTTATTGATTTGCTGTTCTGCATTGGGCAACAGCAGCGGCGGCTGACTCCACAAGCCTGATAACACCTGAGCAGTGATTGCCGTTGAATTAGAACGCGCTGCGATCGCAGCCCAAGTTTTAAGCGCTTCAGGCACCTGTCTCTGCTGCGCTTGCAGAAGTCCAACGCGCAGTTCTAACTCTTTGAGCAGTGATTTCTGCTTGATCAGTTGTTTTGTAAGCGTGGCATCGTCTGTAGACGGTTCTAACTGAAGTTTCTCTAACTTCTCTTCGGCGGTGGCAATATCTTTTTGCGCCGTTTTTTGCGCCTTTTGATAGCTTTCTAGCGCTGACTTGACCGGGTTATCAACTGGGAGCTTACGGGCACCGGGCGAATCGCCTTGCCACTCAGAGGCTTGCAGCAGCAGATCGGTTTCATAGAGTTCTAAGCGGCTACTAAACTGGGGCTGACTCCAGCTAGTGACTAAATCGTTCACCACGAAGACGATCGCCAAAATCGTCAGTGCGCCCAAAACCAACCGCTTCAACGTCATGAATTCCCCCAGTCTATTTGCATCGCTCATGGTCAAACTTAGCAGAATTGGTGAGGAGAACGCTGGACAGGGTAAAATCTTCCTGACTCGATTTGACGTTAGTTCGGCAGAAGCGGTTCGCTCCGGTTGTGAATTCGGAAGCCCCCTAAGTCCCCCATTCTGGGGGACTTTGAACCGAAAATTTTGGCTTGAAGTCCCCCAGAATGGGGGATTTAGGGGGCAGAAGCCGCTGACAACGAAGCGAACAAACTCGTCGAACTGACGTTGATTTACTGAATGGAGGATTTCCTTTGACTACTCGCGTTATCATCGTCCGTCACGGCGAGAGCAGCTACAACGTTGAGCGGAAAGTGCAAGGACACTGTGATTTGTCGCGGCTGACTGCCAAAGGAGAATCGATGGCGGTGCAGGTCGCCACTGCTCTCAAAGGAATTTCTCTCGATGCAGCTTATAGCAGTCCATTAAATCGGGCAAAGCACACGGCAGAGTTGATCCTGTCTAATTCTGATCATGCTCCTGACCTGCAAACTAGCGAAGACTTGAGAGAAATTAATCTGCCACTCTGGGAAGGGTTGCTGTTTGATGAAGTCGAGGAGAAGTATCCCGATGAGTATCACGATTGGAGAACGCAGCCCCATTTGCTGACGATGGGCCTATCCGACGAAAACGGCAGCGTCGATTTTCTGCCCGTTCCAGCGATCTATGAGCAAGCTCGTCAATTTTGGCAAACCACGCTGCCCAACCATGCCGGACAAACGATTTTAATTGTGGCTCACAGTGGCATTAATCGGGCGTTGATCAATACCGCGATCGGACTTCAGCCCGAAGATTATCAGCGCTTTCGCATCTCAAACTGCGGCATTAGCATTCTCAATTTTTCTGGTGAATATGGTCAACCCGTACAAATTGAGTCGCTGAATATCACGTCTCATTTAGGCGAAACGTTGCCCCGTCGCAAGTCAAAAAGTCAAGGACTCCGGCTGTTGTTAGTGCGGCATGGCGAAACCGAGTGGAATCGACAAGGACGTTTTCAGGGACAGATTGACGTGCCTTTAAATGAAAATGGACGATCGCAAGCTGCTCAAGCGGGTGAATTCCTCAAATCTGTGCCGATTGATCAGGCGATCAGTAGCTCAATGCTGCGTCCCAAAGAAACCGCAGAAGTTATTCTTCAGCATCATCCTGACCTAGAGCTAGACCTGCGCGATGACCTGAGAGAAATCAGCCACGGCTTATGGGAAGGTAAGCTAGAAGCCGAAATCGAGCAGTCGTATCCAGGATTGCTGCATCAGTGGCAGCAGCACCCCGAAACCGTGCAGATGCCCGAAGGCGAAGATTTGCAAGCCGTGTGGAGTCGGGCGATCGCGGGCTGGCAAGCCATGATCAACGCGGCGGCAGCTAGATCGGCTGACGAACCCTACACAATTTTGGTTGTCGCCCACGATGCCATCAATAAAGCGATTCTCTGTCACGTTGCTGGCTTGGGTGCCGAGTCTTTCTGGAACTTTAAGCAAGGCAACGGAGCCGTCAGCGTCATTGACTACCCGCAAGGAATTGAGGCGGCTCCCCTGATGCAAGCGATGAACATCACCACGCACTTAGGAGGCGTTTTAGACAAAACCGCAGCCGGGGCACTTTAGAAAAACTTTATGACGATCGAATTGCTCCAACAAGTCCGTCTGCTCGATCCGATCGCGATGGTCGATCGAGTGGTCGATGTGATGATCGGAGACGGCGTGATTTTGGCGATCGCGCCTCAAATCGGCGACATTCCACCTGATGTCCAGATTTATGATTCTCCAGGCTTAGTCTTAGGATCAGGACTGGTTGACCTTTATAGTCATTCTGGAGAACCTGGATTTGAAGAACGAGAAACGCTAGAATCGCTCAATCGAGCGGCGATCGCGGGTGGTTTCACGCGGTTGAATATTCTCCCGGATACGGAGCCGACGATCGACAATCCTGCCGCTGTCAACTGGTTCAATCAACACTCAAAATTCTCGTGTTGGGGCGCTTTAACGCTCAATATCAAAGGTCAGCAAATGACCGAATTGTCAGAACTGGCATCAGGAGTTGTCGGCTTTGCCGATGGACAGCCGATCGCCAATCTCGCTCTAATGAGACGACTATTAGAATATCTTCAGCCGCTGCAAAAACCTATAGCGCTGTGGGCGTGTGACCGATCGCTGGTCGGCAATGGTGTGATTCGCGAAGGCGTTGAGTCAGTCCGGTTTGGCTTACCTGGCGATCCGGCGATGTCAGAAACGACTGCACTATCGGCTCTCTTAGAATGTGTCGAAGAAATCGGGACACCCATTCACCTGATGCGAATTTCGACCGTGCGCAGTGTGGAATTGATTCGAGCCGCGAGAGCACGGGGTTTGCCGATTACTGCCAGCACGACGTGGATGCATTTGTTGCTGAACACAAAATCGATCGAAAGTTATGATCCCAATCTGCGACTAGAACCCCCATTAGGAAATCAAATCGATCAATTAGCGCTGAGACAAGCGGTTCGAGACGGGGTGATTGACGCGATCGCCATTGATCACACGCCCTACACCTACGAAGAAAAAACCGTTGCCTTTTCAGAAGCCCCACCTGGCGCGATCGGGCTAGAACTCGCGCTACCCTTGCTGTGGCAAAGCCTCGTCGTCACACAACAGTGGTCAGCATTGGAGCTATGGCGCAGTCTCAGCAGCCGTCCTGCTGCATGTTTGGGGCAAAAGATAGACGCGATCGCTCCGGGTCAACCTGCCGAACTGACGTTATTCGACCCACAAATACCGTGGACTGTGAGCGGTCAGGATTTAAAGTCTCGATCGCGCAACACCCCTTGGCTGGGAAAACCGTTAGTCGGGCGAGTCCTTCGCACTTGGTGCCCTTAGGAGTGTGGATTAAATAACCTGTCAAACTTGTAATCAAATCTCTTGATTCGTCAGGGCTGAGATCTTCGCCCCCCAAATCCCCCACAAGTGAGGGACTTTGAGCTAAGATTCCTGGTTTCAAAGTCCCCCAGAATGGGGGATTTAGGGGCACAAGCCGACTCAAACCGAGCAATTAACGAACTTGTATCCACTCTAGTTGAGTCCGAGCAGTTGTACTTTAATAAATCTACGTTCCTTAGAAAAGGGTCGGACGCTGAACCTATTTTTTGTCGTAACTTGGCTCTGGGGTAATTTCTCCAACTCGATTAGGAGGCCAAAACCGCACAATGGCGCGACCAATAATTTTCTCGCGAGGCACAAAGCCCCAATAGTGGCTGTCATAGCTGTTGTTGCGGTTGTCACCCAAGACCAGATAAGAGCCAGGTGGAACCGTCTGCGGACCCCACTGATATTGCGGGTCTTCTTCGATGTAGTTTTCTCTCAAAGCCTGGTCGTTGACATAAACGCGCCCCCCTTTGACCTCTACCTTATCGCCCGGTAGCCCAATCACTCGCTTGATAAACGCATCGTGAAAGTTTTGCTTTTCTAGAGTGCTGGTCGGCGAAAAGACGACAATATCGCCCCGTTGAGGCGTGTTAAACCGATAGCTCAGTTTGTCTACGATTAAGCGATCGTTGATTTGCAGCGTCGGCAGCATGGAGCCAGAAGGAATATAGCGAGCTTCTGCTACAAACTGACGAATGCCGATGGCTAAAATTGCACTGAGTCCGATCGTTTTAAGCCCCTCAAACCAGGGGTTTTCATCCTTTTGCTGAGGTTTGTTATCAGGTGCCGGGTTCTCTGCGCGATTCATAAGGGTTTTAAGTGCAAAGTCAAAACAGGGGCTAGTCAAAGCAACGGGTGCCCATCCAGTCTATTCATTAAAACTTAGATTAAACCAATTAGCCTGTAATGATCCAAA
>JAYVFW010000023.1:0-6444 GCA_043772715.1 Phormidesmis sp.
CGCCCCCTAAATCCCCCAAGTTTGGGGGACTTTAAGATTCCGGTTCCCCTCAAACTTGGGGGGCTAGGGGGGCAATTCATATCACCATTCAGCAACGCCGCTTTTGCTATTCCTCGACTTGATCGCTTAACAAAATCGGCAGACTGACCCCAATAATCTGCTCAGATTTACCGAGCTTGACGATGCAACTGCCCTTGCTATCTTTTGTGCCGACTTTGATTGACTCGACTGCCACTCTTGCCAGGTGATTCTCATTCGTCAGCAAGAACACGAGCGCGTCTGGCAGCACTGCAACCGTGCCAATCAGCGCATCTGTTTTAGTGGTGAACTGGAAGGCTTGAACTCCGATCTCTCCGGTGTTGGCACGACGCAGCGACTTAATCGCCATTTGTTTGGCATAGCCTTGCTCTGACACCATTAAGAATGTGTCATCTGTGGTTGCGATCGCCCAACCAACAATTTTTTCTTTTTTGCTAATTCGCATTCCCGCATTGCCTTGAGACGTGCGACTCGCGATCGGCACTTGCTCATCGTTGACTTCAAACCGCAGCACTCGACCGCTGGAGGTGGCAATCACCACTTGTTCACCCACTTGGGTTAAACTGATCAACAAAAGCTGATCCTCTTCTCTCAGTTTGAGCGCCGTTAAACCTCGACCCGTGAGATCAGCAAACTCTGAGAGTGGCAATCGCTTCAGCCGTCCTTGCTCGGTTAGCAATAGCAGATATTGATCATCGAGATCGTCCGGCAGAATGAAACTCCCGGCGATCGAGTCGGGCATTCCTTGGGCGGCAACTGGAAGCAGCGTCACCAGCGGTGTGCCGCGAGATTTGCCCGACACTTGGGGAATATCAGACACCTTTACGGGGTAAGCCTTGCCACTGCGAGTCATCACCACTAGCGTTTGGGCAGTGGTTGTAAACTGCGTTTGCACTCCAAATTCGTCAGCGTCTTCTAGGTTAATCGTTGGCTCATTGTCGGTGCGGTTGCGATTTAGTCGATCGTAGACTTTAGGAGCCATTCGCCGCACATAACCTCGATGGGTTAACTCAACGACTGTTTCTTGCGCTTCTTCCTCATAGTCTAGTGTGAGAGAAAAGTCAGAATTTTGAGTTTTGGATTTTGGATTTTGAGGTTCGACTGCTTTATCAGCTTTGTTTCTGGTGGTCTTAGCTTCCTCTTTGGGTGGTTCTACGCCGATGATCCGAGTTCGGCGATCGTCAGCATATTTCTTTCTCAAGGCTCGCAGATCTTTTTTCAAAGCTTTGAGCAGTTCGCGACGATCGCCCAAGACTCGTCGCAATTCTTTCATTTGAGTGGTCAGTGCCTCAAATTCGGTTTGCAGACTTTGACGCTCCATTGCGGTCAGTCGGCGTAACGGCATGGAGAGAATGGCATCGGCTTGACGATCGCTCAGATCCAATTGTTCTTGAAGCTGTACTTTTGCGGTCGTGCCATCGGGCGCATTTCGCAAAATGTCGATCACTTCATCCAGGTGAGACAGCGCCGTTAAACGACCCTCGACGATATGAATCTGAGTTTCTGCTTTTTCTAGCTCGTGATTATAGCGGCGGGTCAGGGTTGTCTCCCGAAAGCTGAGAAATTCTTGTAGCAACTCTCGCAGGGTCATCTGCTTGGGCTGGTTGCCCGTCAGCGCCAGCAAGATTGAGCCAAAGTTGTTTTGCAGAGCCGTTTGACGATAGAGCGCACTGAGAATTTTTTGCGGATTGGCATCTCGACGCAGCTCAACCACGACTCGGATGCCATCGCGATCGCTCTCATCCCGCAGGTCGCCGATGCCTTCAATCTTGCCCTGATTCACCAGTTCGGCAATTTTTTCGATCATCGCTGCTTTGTTCACCTGAAATGGCAACTCGGTGATGATAATTGCCGTGCGCCGATGTTTGCCGCGACCGACAGCGAGTTCTTCAATATTGGCAACCCCACGAACGGGAATGCTGCCCCGACCTGTAGTGTATGCTTCGCGAATGCCTTCCGTCCCTAGAATCTCGCCCCCAGTCGGAAAATCTGGACCTGGAATCAACTCAAATAACCGAGCATCCGACAAATCGGGATTGTCAATCAACGCCACCAAGCCGTCTACCACTTCGCCTAAATTGTGCGGCGGAATATTCGTCGCCATGCCGACCGCAATGCCCGAACTGCCATTCAGCAACAAAATCGGCAACTGAGCCGGAAGCACGGTGGGTTCCTGCTGCGAGTTGTCGAAGTTGCCGACAAATTCAACGGTTGACTCTCCGATTTCAGTTAATAAAGACTCGTTTCCGATCGCCGCCAGTCGCGTCTCGGTGTAGCGCATTGCCGCAGGTGGGTCGTTATCGACCGAGCCAAAGTTGCCGTGCCCACCCAGCAGCGGATATCGGCTCGAAAAGTCTTGCACTAGCCGAACCAGCGCATCATAAACAGACTGGTCGCCATGAGGGTGATATTTGCCCAACACGTCGCCGACTACGCGCGCACATTTGCGATAGGGGCGATCGGGGGTCAACCCCAACTCGTGCATTGCGTATAAAATCCTACGGTGGACAGGTTTAAGCCCATCTCGCACGTCAGGCAGTGCTCGCCCAACGATCACGCTCATGGCGTATTCTAGATACGACTGTTGCATCTCCGTATGCAGGGCAGTCGTGATAACCTGTCCTGCTGGGAGAATGTTTAACTGGTTCACCATGAGCGTTGTCCTTTCGTTCCGAACTTTAGAAAAGTTTGTTTTAATTTCAGTGTAGTCACTCTTATCACAGTTGCGCTCCCGGTAGCGCTATCGCCCTTGTGTTTAATCGCAGACCTTTAACCCCGTGAGACTCACGCAGAGAAAATAGCGCTTATGAAAACCGCTTTAATTGTGGAGGATGATTTGATCAATGCTCGTGTTTTCTCCAAGATTCTGACCAATCGGGGTGGGTTAGCCGTCAAGCATCGTGACCGACAGATTGGCTTAAACCTCCGAGGTTTTGGTCAAAACCCCTTCCTGTAAATACAGTAGTACTACTTTAATTTAATTTTAGCAAATCGTGAAGATAATTTTTTTGGCTGATCACCCTACAGAGAGGACTTTTTAGTGACTACTATCCTAATCGTGGAGGATGATCCGACGAATGTTCGCGTGTTTTCAAAAGTTTTGATCAAGCGAGGCGGCTTGGCGGTCAGACACACCGAAGATGTGGCGGAGGTGCTGCAAATTGCCCAATCGGGAGAGGTGGCGCTGATTTTGATGGATGTCTCGCTGACGCGCAGTGTCTATGAGGGCAAAATGATGGATGGCATCAAGATCACGCGCCTTTTAAAGGCAAATCCACTGACGATGAACGTGCCTGTGATTTTGTTGACTGCCTATGCAATGGAGGGCGATCGCGAAAAGTTTCTCAGCCAAAGCGGTGCAGATGACTATATCTCAAAGCCCGTGATCGATCACCAAGTGTTTGTGGATCAAATCAAAGCGCTATTGCCTTCTGAGAAAAACCTGTGATTTTAGGATCGTGGATTAAATAACCTGTCAATCTTGTCATCAAATTTCCTGATTCGTCATGGCTGAGATCTTCGCCCCCTAAATCCCCCATTCATGGGGGACTTTGAGCCAAGATTCCCGGTTTCAAAGTCCCCCAAAATGGGGGATTTAGGGGGCACAAGCCGACTCAAACGGAGCCATCACCGAACTGATCTACACGCTAGTTGAGTCCGAGAAGTTGTACATTAATCAATCCACTTTCCTTAGTAGAGTCACGATCGCTGATATAAAATCAATCGATTGCCATCGGGGTCATAAGCATAAATTTCTCTGCCGTGAGATGAGGTGAGAATCTCTCCGGGCGGAGGATAGCCGAGTTGAGTCAGATGCGCGATCGCCGCTTCTAAATCTTCAACCTCCAAACATAAACTGACCGCAGGAAATGGGATCGCAAGCAGCGGTTCATTTTGTTTGGGTTTATAAATTCCCAGTCGTAAGCCAGGAAACTGAAACTCAGCGTAAACATTGGGAATAAGCGAAGTGGGTTGATCGAGAAGGCGACCATAAAACTCGCTCGCTCGATTAAATTCACTTGCCGCCAAAGTTACCCACGCCGATCGACACGCTAATCCCATACTCAAAATCTGAAGATCCACTTATAGACACAAGCAAAATTTGACGCAACCGCTAAATTAAAAGATGTCAAAGATCTGACTCATCTTTATAATCGAGGGTTTTTGCAATGACCGCCACACTCTCTGCACCTCAATCGATCGAGGCTTGGTTAGGCGACGAAGCAGAAGACTTGCTGACTCACCAGGCAAAAGTTTCTAAAGATCTATTGCATTTGCCCGGTTCAGATTTTATCGATCGCACCTTTGCTTATAGCGATCGCTCTCCGCAAGTGCTTCGCAGTCTGCAACAACTCTACTCGTTTGGACGGTTGGCAAACACTGGCTATCTGTCAATTTTGCCCGTCGATCAGGGAATCGAGCATTCTGCGGGCGCATCGTTTGCTCCGAATCCGATTTATTTTGACAGTGAGAATATTTTGAAGTTGGCGATCGCATCGGGCTGTAGTGCGGTGGCAACGACTTTGGGTGTATTGGGCAGCGTCTCCCGCAAATATGCTCACAAAATCCCGTTTATCACCAAGCTCAATCACAACGAGTTGCTCACCTTCCCTAACGAGTTTGATCAGTTTATGTTCGCCTCAGTTGAGCAGGCTTGGAATCTGGGATCGGTGGCAGTCGGTGCGACGATTTATTTCGGTTCGCCTGAGTCGAGTCGGCAAATTCAAGAAGTTAGTCGGGCGTTTGCTCGTGCCCACGAGTTAGGAATGGCAACAATTCTCTGGTGCTATCTTCGCAATTCTGCATTTAAGCAAGATAAAGATTATGACTTAGCGGCAGATTTGACGGGTCAGGCCAATCATTTGGGTGTGACGATCGAGGCGGGCATCATCAAACAAAAACTGCCCGAAGTCAACAATGGCTACGGGGCGGTTGCCCAAGCGACGGGCAAAAGTTACGGCAAAACCGACAAGCGCGTCTACTCTGACCTGACGACTGATCACCCGATCGATTTAACTCGCTATCAGCTTCTCAACTGTTACTCTGGGCGAGTTGGTTTGATCAATTCAGGCGGCGCATCAGGAAAAGCTGACTTTGCAGAAGCGATTCGCACCGCTGTGATCAACAAACGAGCCGGAGGAAGCGGCTTAATTTCTGGGCGCAAAACATTCCAGCGTCCTTTTGAGGAAGGCGTAAAGCTGTTTCATCAAATTCAGGATGTCTATCTGTCGCCCGATGTCACGATCGCGTGACACAACAACTCTTAAGTTTTGAGTTTTGGGTTAGAATCCACTATTACGATTTAACACTGAGACACAGACGTTACGGCAAGTCGTCTCGACGTGGTTTTTGATGTCTCAACGTACCCAAAACTCATCACTCAAAATTCTATGAAGCTGGCAGCACGGGTTAAGCAAGTGACTCCTTCTTTGACGTTGGCGATCGATGCTAAAGCAAAAGCTATGAAGCGAGACGGAATCGATGTTTGTAGCTTTAGTGCCGGAGAACCCGATTTTGATACACCCAATCACGTTAAGTTAGCGGCAGCAGATGCTCTCAAGTCAGGCAAAACGCGCTACGGCCCGGCGGTGGGAGAACCGAAACTAAGGGAGGCGATCGCGCACAAACTGCAAACCGATAATCAACTCGGCTACAGCGCTGACAACATCATCGTTACCAATGGCGGCAAGCATTCGCTTTATAACCTGATGATGGCGCTGATCGAGGCAGGCGATGAAGTGATTATTCCGGCTCCTTTTTGGGTGAGCTATCCCGAAATGGTGAAGCTCGCAGAAGGCACTCCGGTGATCGTGCAGACTACGGCAGAAAGCGGCTATAAAATTACGCCTGACCAATTACGACAAGCGATTACGCCCAAAACGCGCCTATTTATTCTCAATTCGCCCTCGAACCCGACGGGGATGGTTTACACCCCAGAAGAAGTTCGAGCGATCGCTGCCGTGGTGGTCGAAAAAGATATTCTCGTCGTCTCGGATGAGATCTACGAAAAGCTGCTTTATGACGGTGCCCAACATTTGAGTATTGGCGCGGTGAATTCGGAAGTGTTCGATCGCACCATTATTAGTAGCGGATTTGCCAAAGCTTATTCAATGACAGGATGGCGAGTCGGCTATTTAGCGGCTCCGCTAGAAATTCTCAAAGCTGTCAGCATGATCCAAGGACACAGCACCTCGAATGTGTGTACGTTTGCCCAATATGGGGCGATCGCGGCGCTCGAAGGCCCACAAGATTGTGTCGAACAGATGCGCCTCGCCTTTGCCGAACGTCGCCAAGTCATTTTTGATCTAGTCAACGCGATTCCTGGCTTGACGTGTTTGAAGCCCGATGGCGCTTTCTATATTTTCATCAACATCAGCAAATTAGGGATGTCGTCGCTGGAATTCT
>JAYVFW010000024.1:0-2317 GCA_043772715.1 Phormidesmis sp.
GGAGCCACGTCCACTCCAAGTTCTTGCTTCAAAAAAATAGCAAGCGGCTCTTTCTGCAAGTGATTTGGATGCAGGAAAGGCTCAGATTTGCGCGGTTTGACGCTTTCTAAGGTTTCTATCCACAAGTAGAAATTACCCCGCTGTACAAAGTCAGTCGTGTCTTCTGGAATCCAAGTGCCATGTAGAATGTGCATCATGTTCACACCAACGCCTGCTTTGACTCTATCAAACCCTCACAGAATGGCGCGTTTTTCTCAATAAAAGACCCTCCTCCTCGCGAAGCGGGTCGAAGACCTCGCCAACTCTTCTTCCATCAAGGGCTACTGTGTACACACAAGTCTTTGTCGCTGCGTTCCAGTCCTTTCAGCCCCCTAAATCCCCCATTCTGGGGGACTTTGAATTGGAGTTTTAAGCTCAAAGTCCCCCAGAATGGGGGATTTAGGGGGCGAAGATCTCAGCAATGACGAGTCGAGAGATTTGTGTGTACACAGTAGCTCCACCAGGGAGAAGGGAGCAAGATTCAAAGTCCCTCTCCTTGGGAGGAGGGATTTGGGGTGAGGGCAATTTGCGGCATCTTACATTTAATGAGGTCTGTCTACTGATCAGTAAATCGATCGCCATGCTTTCACCGTGCCTACCCCAATTTCACTATCTAGTGTCTCGCCATTATCTGCAAACAATCGAATCTTTACATTCTTCTCTGGTGCATTTTTTAACGCTGCCGCCAACTCTTCAGTAACCAGAAACGCATTACCTTTTTCTTTGAGACGAAACACACGATCGCCCAGTTTTAGTGACAATCCAACAATCTTTTGAGTATCGCTAGAAGCGATGCAAACTGAATCAGCAAAGTCATCATCAAAAAACCCAAAAGGATCACGACGATAGCCGAAAAAGTTAGTGTGATACCTTAACGAAAAAGACCGCCGAACTGAAGCACACTCTCGCCCGCGATATGCCAACAGCAAGCGAACTGAGTTTTGATTCCACAAGCTGACGACCTTGACCTGACTGTTTTTATTGCCAAACGATCGAGAAAAATAATTCTGGTCAAAGACTGCCAAATAAGTTCCTTCAAATGGGTCAACCACTTGCACAGGCTGTGACCAGGGCACACTTAAGTCTGGTTTGAGCAGTGCCGATCGCACCACGGGCAACCCTGATGAAACTGCTGCCACATGGCTCTCAGCCGTGATCGCGCGAGTTTCAACGGCTGCGATCGTCGCAACAGAAAGCGTCATCAAACAAAACTTTCTAATTGCCTCTTCAACCCAGAAACCTTTGACGTAAGTCAACATGGCTACATTAAAATATTGCGACCTATAGCTTGATTCTAGCGATTCAAAGATGAGATCGGGCAGCACATTCCACTAGGCTGAAATACAAATTAACATCGTTTCGACGATTGATACGATGGAGCGCACATTGATATCGAAACTACTGTTTCAAATCATTTTGAAGCGCTATCTTAAACAAAAGCGTGGACGGTTTGAAAAAGAATCGATGATTGGAAACACAATCCCTTGTTAGGTTTATGAAGCTGACAATCTTTTTTAATGGTCAATTTTGGGAAGGTGTAGTCGAGGTCGATCGCGACGGACTATTAAAGGCGGGACGACATCTATTTGGCGCAGAACCCAGCGATATTGAGGTGTTGTCGTTTGTGTCAGACAACTATGCCTCAACTTTAGTTCAGCAAACTCAATCTACAGTTGTGGCTTCAACAGATCATAAGTCAATCAACCCCAAGCGGCGATCGCGCGAGGCGGCCAGAGAGATGGCAGTGTGAGGAACCTCCACAATGGCTCAAACGGTCTTACAACAAGAGCTTGAGCAACACAAAAAAGCATCAAAGAAGTGCTCAAAAGCAGAAGACGAAGCCAAGGAAGCTGAAAAACGGCGACTCAGCCGCGAAAAAGCAAAAGCACGGCATCGCGGAAAAGCTTAGGAACAATGGATCTATTAAGGGGCAGATTCTCGCCCTCACCCTAGCCCTCTCCCCAAGGAGAGGAAACTGGAAACCGGACTCTGGCTCCTGCGGGAGAGGGTTGAGTTGTACACACAAGTCTTCTGATCCCGTCATCGCCGAGATCTTCGCCCCCTAAATCCCCCAAGACTGGGGGACTTTGAGCCAAGACTTCAGTTTCAAAGTCCCCCAGAATGGGGGATTCAGGGGGCTGAAGCCGACTGAAACGGAGCGACGAACCATCCTACAGTTCAACTTCACGAGGTCGTCCACCCGATTTTATCTCCGGCATCAGGTCACTGAGAAGTTCATATTGGGCTTGGGTCAGATTGCTGGGATATGCTTTACTCA